>JAFOIR010000377.1 GCA_017420625.1 Bacillota bacterium | reverse complement strand
GATCGTTGAGAATATATCCACTCAGAATGTGACTGTTCCAGGTACTCTGGTACTTCGGGACGAAAATGGAGTGGCGATTGGATGCAGCTTCGACACGATCGATGTTCTTGGTCCTGGTGAAACCTCGATTCTTCACTGCGGCACGACACCAGTGGACGGCGGTCCGGCAGTGGCGACCTCATCCTATATGCTCAAACCTTATGTGACCGATTATTATCTGCCGGTTCTGGCAGGCCTGACTGCAACATCTGCTCCGGCGGACAATAACAAGGTTTCGGTATCGATTACGAACAGTGGTACTCTGGCTGCTAAATATGTGCAGGCATATGTGGTCTTCTTTGATGCAGAAGGAAAAGTGCTTGAGGTCGAATATACCTATATCGGCGATTCTGACAGTGAGATCAAGCCAGGTGCAACGGAGACTGGTGAAGTCTGGGGACCTTCTTCAGGTTATGATCATACAGAAGTATATCTGGTAGGTGAAGGTAAGTCGTAAGATTGTTTTGTGTTATTTTCCGGCAGGATTGTATTACCGCTAACCTCATAAAAGTGATAAAATGTTTAAGGCCAATGAAAAGGGCCAGCCAAAAAGGCTGAGCCCTTTTCTGAACCATAAAAGGTTCTCATATTTCAAGGAGGTTAGTTAGTACAATGGCTACAAAGAAAGTTGTTAAAGAAGAAATCAAAGAAACCATAGAGAAAGTTGAAAAGAATGCACAGGAAACTGCAAAGAAGGTAGAGAAGGCTGCTGAGGCTACTGCCAAGAAGGCTACCACTGCTGCAAAAGCGACTGTTAAGAAAGCAACCGCTACTGCAAAGAAAGCTACCACCACTGCTGAGAAGGCTGTGAAAGCTGTCGTTCCTGAGGTATTCGTTCAGTTCCAGGGCAAGGAAGTTTCTGTTGCTGAGCTTATCGAGAAGGCAAAGGAAGCTTACAAGGCTGAGAACAAAGGTACGATCCACGGCCTGAAGCTGTATGTGAAGCCGGAAGACAATGCCTGCTACTATGTAGTCGGCGATGTCACCGGAAAGATCGAGCTTTAATCTTTCAAATGGTTCAAAATGTGTTTCAACAGGTGGGAAACTGCTGTACTTGGCCGCATGCGGTGAAGATACAGCAGTTTTTTTCTTCAAAACCGTTGACAATTAAGGGAAATGCCGTTATAATACCATTTGCATTCAAAAACAAGTAGACGATCCGTTCTCACCTCACGGCTTAATTGACTTAGTGAGTGTCCATAACATGCGAAATGCAACCTGATGAAGACAGTTGTCTGATCAGGCTGATTGTGTGGCGGATCCGAAAGGATTCGTTTTTTGTTTTCTGATGTAATCATACGCCTGAGGAGGTGCCAAACCATTAGCGAAGTATTGATCAATGAAGAGATTCGTGAGCGTGAAGTCAGGCTCATTGACGAAGATGGCACGCAGGTAGGAATCGTTCCTACTCAGAATGCCATGAACATGGCCATCGAAAAGAACTTGGATCTGGTAATGATTGCGCCCGGTTCTAAACCGCCGGTGTGCAAACTGATGGATTACAGCAAGTATCAGTTTGACCAGAAGAAGAAAGAGAAAGAAGCCAGAAAGAAACAGAAGACCATGGAAGTCAAGGAAGTACGCCTTTCACCGAATATCGGTGATCACGATTTCGAGGTCAAACGCAAGAATGCACAGAAGTTCCTGGAAGAGGGCAACAAGGTGAAGGTTTCCGTTCGTTTCCGCGGACGTGAGATGACCCATACCGAGCTCGGACGGGATGTGCTCGTAAAATTTGCTGAGGGTATTTCAGATGTCAGCACGGTGGATAAGCCGGCGAAGATGGAAGGCCGCAGCATGGTAATGTTTTTAGCCCCCAAACGCGGATAATTGAGAGGAGAATTTTGAAATGCCGAAATTTAAGACCAAAAGAGCTGCTGCAAAGCGCTTTAAAACCACTGGTACCGGAAAGCTGAAACGCTTCAAAGCTTACAAGTCCCATATCCTGACCAAGAAGACCACCAAGAGAAAGAGAAATCTTCGTAAAGCCACGATGATGGATCAGACCAACGAGAAAGTGATGAAGAAGATCCTGCCTTATGCCTAAGGATCGGATCAAATTGAAAGGTTTATAGGATTAAGGAGGATTTAGAAAATGGCAAGAGTTAAAGGTGCGTTAAACGCTCGTAAAAAACATAAAAGAATTCTGACCCTGGCGAAGGGCTTCTATGGTGCTCGTTCCAAACAGTACAAGAGTGCAAAGGCTGCTGTCATGCACTCCATGGCTGATTCCTATGTCGGCCGCCGTCAGAAAAAGAGAGATTTCCGTCGTCTGTGGATCGCCCGTATCAATGCGGCATGCCATCTGAATGACATTTCCTACAGCCGTTTCATGAACGGTCTGAAGAAGTCCGGCAGCGAGCTGAACCGCAAGGTTCTGGCTGACATCGCCGTGAATGATCCCGCTGGCTTCACCGCTCTGGTTGAAACTGCAAAAGCGAATCTGTAATTGAAAGAGAAAAGGCGCGGCCCGTACGGCTGCGCCTTTATGCATAAAAAGGAGCTTTTATGATTCAGAGAGAATCAAAGACCAGGATCTATGTGGTCGGACATAAGAACCCCGATACAGACTCCATCTGCTCGGCGATTTCCTACGCCTATCTGAAGAATCAGCTGGCTGAACGTGCGGAACATCTGATTGCATCGTCACAGGGCGATGCGGTGGATCCGGCGCTTTTGTCTGAAGCCGGAAAGTATTTCGTTGGTGCACGCGCCGGCCAGGTGAATGCCGAGACCATGTTTGTCCTGAACCGCTTCCATCAGCGGATTCCTCATTATCTCAACAACATCGGTACCCGTGTTTCGGACATGGAGATCCATGAAGTTCCCGGCATCAAGCGGACTATGTCTCTGAAAAAGGCCTGGGAACTGATGGCATCTTTGAATGTCGTCACTCTTCCGGTCGTGAATGAGGAAGATCGTCTGGAAGGCATGATCACGATCAATGATATTGCCCTTTCCTACATGCAGGGACAGGATAGCCGGATGCTTTCTACTGTAAAGACTTCCTACCGGAATATTCTGGAGACGCTGGATGCCGAGATGATCGTGGGTGATCCCGATGCTTACTATGAAGAAGGCGAAGTGGAGATCGCTACGGCTGCGCCGGAAGTCATGGAAGAGTATATCCAGCAGGGTGATATGGTCATCACCGGCAACCGGTATGAATCTCAGCTATCTGCGATCGAATCTGGTGCCGGATGCATTATCGTATGCCTGGGTGCAGCCATCAGTAAGTCTATCCGTAAGCTGGCAGAAGCGAACGGATGTCAGGTCCTGGTGACACCCTATGATACGTACCGCGTTGCACGTCAGATTTCGCAAGCCATGCCGGTCTCTGCCTTTATGAAAAAGGCGGAAGGACTGAAACTGTTCCATCTGACTGACTATACAGACGATATCAAGGATACCATGATGTCCTCCCGTACCCGTGACTTTGCGGTACTGGATAAAGAAGACAAGTACGTCGGAATGATCAGCCGAAGAAATTTCCTGGGCATCAAGAAGCGTGAGATCATCCTGGTAGATCATAACGAACGGTCGCAAGCCGTCGACAACATAGAATCGGCTGTCATCCTGGAGATCATCGATCATCATCGGATCGGTTCGCTGGAAACTATGGAGCCTGTCTATTTCCGCAACGAGCCCATCGGCTGTACCGCTTCGATCGTTTATAAGATCTTCCGCGAAAAGAATGTAGAGATCATCCCGGATATTGCAGGTCTTCTGCTGTCTGCTATCCTTTCTGACACCCTGATCTTCCGTTCGCCCACCTGTACGGACTTTGACCGGCAGGCGGCGGAAGCGCTCGCGAAGATCGCCGGTCTGGAGCCGGAGACCTATGGTGCACAGATGTTTGAGGCCGGGTCTGATCTCAAGACCAAAACGCCGGAAGAAATCTTCTTCCAGGATTACAAACGGTTTGAATTTGGCGAGACAACGTTCTCTGTTTCTCAGATCAGCAGTATGAGCTACGATGAACTGAGAAAGATCGAGGAGAAGGTCATGCCGTTCCTGAAACGCCGTACCAAAGAGCAGAGCGGTGAGAAGTTCTTCCTGGTGCTGACGAATATTCTTGGATCCTCCTCCCGTCTGGTGTGCTTTGGACCCGGAGCCGGGACACTGGCTGGCGAGGCATTCAAGGGGATTGCCGTAAGAGAGGAAGTGCTGTGGGACGGAACCGCTGAGACAGAAGAATCTGCTGAAGCATCCGCAATGGAGGCTGTTGGAGCTGGAGAAGAAGCTTCTTCAGAACCTGCAGAGGAAGAGACAGCACGCGTAGTTGCGGCGCCTGTTGTGGCGATGGAGCTTCCGGGTCTGGTTTCCCGAAAGAAACAGCTGATTCCGCGGTTCATGGAAGCACTGAATTAACAGGTGGCTTTCATGGAGTATCCTAATCCTTTCAAACCCGGGACGAAGTATCCGGAACGTGTCACACTCGGACCGGACGGTGTTTATCGCTGGGCATACAGTTTGAATGTGGAAGAGTCAAAGTATGTGCGAACAGTCGTTCTGCTGACAGTAGGGGGCTGCTGTGTGTTCCTGATGCTTTTTGGCTTGATTATCGGGATGGAGTCAGAGGAGCTGTTGGCTATGCTGCTGACCTGCATCATCGCCATGGCAATTGCCTTAGCTGTCTGTGCTTTTGTACGCAGGCCGGGCCGCATTAAAAAATACTATGAGATGACAGATAAGACGATCTATCAGATGAATCCAAAAGATCGTTTCAGAGTTGACTTTTCGGAGGTAAAGAAGGCAATTATCATGCCGAACAGAATCAGACTGTACCGCCGGGTGATCCGGATGGATGTCAGGATCCCTGCCGAAGATTACCAGATGGTTAAATTCCACATTCTATCAAGGCTTGGACCAGGTACAGAAATCATCTATCAAAGATGTTTTTCAAAATAGTTTTTCAAAAAAAAGGGCTGCCCAATGAGGACAGTCCTTTCTTGCAAATAGGCGAGGAATCGAGCAGGATGGTAGTAAAGGCGAACTGAACAAAAATCAAAGAAAATAGTAAAATAACCCCTTATAATGTGTTTTGTTGATTAAACTGTTGATATTT
>JAFOIR010000376.1 GCA_017420625.1 Bacillota bacterium | reverse complement strand
TCCGATAACGTCTTTTTTGTTGACTTTTTCGCACAAAGACAGTATCATGATTACAAATTATAACGGGAGGATTGATATGATGGCCGAGAATCGATTAATTGGCTCCTATCCCGTGATCGGCATCCGTCCTACGATCGATGGCCGCCGCGGGAAAATCAAGGTCCGTGAATCTCTGGAAGACCAGACCATGGGCATGGCCAGAGCAGCTGCTAAACTGCTGGAAGAAAACCTGTTCTACAGTAACGGAGACCCCGTCAAAGTAATCATATCCGATACTACGATCGGGCGTGTCGGCGAAGCTGCCGCCTGTGCCGATCAGTTCCGCAAAGCTGGTGTTGATATCACCATCACGGTGACGCCCTGCTGGTGTTACGGCGCAGAAACCATGGACATGGATCCCCATACCATCAAAGCTGTCTGGGGATTCAACGGGACGGAGCGTCCCGGTGCTGTTTATCTTGCTTCGGTTCTGGCGACTCATGCACAGAAAGGCCTCCCTGCCTTTGGCATCTATGGTCACGATGTTCAGGAAGCAGACGATGAAAGCATACCCGATGATGTAGCAGCCAAGCTGCTTCGCTTCGGCCGCGCTGCTGTTGCTGCCGCTACCATGAGAGGCAAATCCTATCTGCAGATCGGTTCTGTGACGATGGGTATCGGCGGATCCATTATCTCACCTGAGTTTATTGAAGAATACCTGGGTATGCGGGTCGAATCCGTGGATGAGGTAGAAATCATCCGCCGCATGACAGAAGAAATCTACGACAAAGAAGAATATGAAAAGGCACTTGCCTGGACCAAGGCTCATGCGATCGAAGGATTTGACAAAAATCCGGAAGATATGCAGAAGACTCGCAAGCAGAAAGATGATGACTGGGAATTCGTCGTCAAGATGATGGTCATCATCAAAGACCTGATGAACGGCAATCCCAATCTGCCCAAGGGTGCTGAGGAAGAAATGGTTGGCCACAACGCCATCGCGGCCGGATTCCAGGGTCAGCGCCAGTGGACCGACTTTTATCCGAACTGTGATTTCCCCGAGGCACTGCTTAATACATCCTTTGACTGGAATGGTGCCAGAGAGCCTTATATCCTGGCAACGGAAAACGATGTCCTTAATGGTCTCGGTATGCTGTTCATGAAACTGCTCACCGGCCGTGCTCAGATGTTTGCCGATGTCCGCACCTACTGGAGCGGCGATGCCGTCAAACGCGTCACCGGTTATGAGATCGAAGGCAAAGTCAGGGAAGCCGATGGTTTTATCCATCTGATCAACTCCGGCGCCTGCTGTCTGGATGCAAACGGTGAAGCCAGAGATAAAGGTGGAAACCGTCTGATGAAGAAATGGTGGGAAGTGACGGAATCGGATCAGAAGGCGATCATGGAAAACACCACTTGGAACTATGCCGACATGGGTTACTTCCGCGGCGGCGGTTTTTCCAGCAGGTTCCTCACCCGCGGTGAGATGCCGATGACCATGATCCGTCTGAATTTAGTCAAAGGACTGGGGCCGGTACTGCAAATCGCAGAAGGCTGGTCGGTCGATCTGCCGGAAGAAGTCTCCGACAAGCTCTGGAAAAGAACCGACTACACCTGGCCCTGCACCTGGTTCGTTCCTCGTGTAACGGGCAAAGGCCCCTTCTCTTCCGCCTACGAAGTCATGAATCACTGGGGTGCCAATCACGGTGCGATCTCCTACGGTCATATCGGTGCTGATATCATCACCCTGTGCTCGATACTCCGTATCCCGGTCGCCATGCACAATGTTCCGGAAGAACAAATCTTCCGTCCGGCATCCTGGAATGCCTTCGGTATGGATCCGGAAGGTGCCGACTACCGCGCCTGCCAGGCTTACGGACCGCTCTATAAAAGCATCCGTTAATTCAAATAATATATAGATAACACGAGGTGAAGCAATGAGAAAGAATTTCCGCTCGATCCTTCTGCTCATTCTGGGCTTAAGTCTCCTTATGACTTTGCTCGGCGGCTGCAAGAAGGAAGAAGAACAGACCACTGAAGTGGTCCAAGAGAGTATCACCAAAGAAACCGTCGTCGAACCCATTGGACCTTCCCAGCAGGACTCAAAAAAGGAAGAGTCTTCCAAATCCCAAAAAGAAGTGTCCAGTCAGGTTTCGGAAGAGGAAGCAAAACAGAATTCAAACCAGAATCCCAATATCAATCCCTTGACCGGTGAACTTGAGGATCATCCGGTTGCAAGCAAACGTCCGGTCGCCTTCATGATCAACAATATCTGGATCTCTGTTCCACAGGTTGGTGTATCTGAGGCAGACATTATCTTCGAAGCGCTTGTCGAAGGCGGCATCACACGAATGATGTGCGTCTATCAGGAGATTCCGGATGATATTGTCATCGGTTCTGTCCGAAGCCTGCGTCATAGCTATATCGATTTAGCTGCCGCTTATGATGCGATCATTGCCCACTGCGGCGGGTCAAATCTGGCAGATAATGTACTGGCACGCCGGGGCTATGACGATATCGAAGCTATTTCCTGGGCTGGTGATTTGTTCTACCGCGACCCCTGGAGAACGGACAACATGGGCTATGAGCACAGCCTGATGACGACTGGAAAGGCAATCAACGGTTTCCTTGCAGATGCACCTTTCCATACGGAGCACGAGGCCGATTACCAGTGCAGCATGGTCTTCTCCGAAGATCCCAAAGTCAGCGGAGGCGATGTAAAAACCAACGTGGATGTCGACTTTGGTTCGGATAAACACACCTACTTCACCTTCCATGCGGAAACCAACGATTATACAGCCGTCGAATATGACGAGCCATATATCGATGATGCAACAGATGAAGAAGTCCTCTTCAAAAATATTGTTGTGATCATCACTGACGTATGGGTATGTGATGACGCCGGCCATCAGGACATGACGCTGACTGGGTCTGGTGAGGGCTGGTTCTGCGTCAACGGTGTAGCCGCTCCGATCACCTGGTCCCGCACCGATGAAGATGCCCAGTTCGTCTATACCTACCTCGACGGCACGCCTGTTACCTTTGGTGTTGGCCGCAC
>JAFOIR010000375.1 GCA_017420625.1 Bacillota bacterium | reverse complement strand
GAGAAGAAACCGTGACCTTTCGCGGTGTTCGTTACAGCACAATCTATGATCCTGCACGCGACTACTATAAAGATCCAGTCGCTATCCTTTTTGTCCATTCTAAACTGCAACTGGTCACGGATCTTCAGACCTGCATCAAAGCGCAGCATAATGCGGCCTATGCAGAGAAAGTAGCACTCTCCAACCTGCAAAAGGCCGCCAGAACCGTCTGTTATATTCAGGAGCAAGGAATCGGATCCCGTGAAGAATTGCGGGCGAAAAAGAAGAAGTCGGAGGAAGTGGTTACCGTAGCTGAATCCAATCTGAAAAGAACCGAAGACCGGATTCGGGAGATCAACGAACAGATTCATTATGCCGGTCAGTATCTCTCCACC
Organism: Bacillota bacterium; assembly: GCA_017420625.1. The sequence goes on along the minus strand of JAFOIR010000375.1, from coordinate 5,798 downwards.
CGCTCAGTCCACAAAGAATACCAGAAATCCTTTGTAAAGCCTTTATACCGGCATCAGCACGAGAAAGACCTGGCTCGGTATGATGAGGCAGTTCAGTATTTCAGGAAAAAAGGATTGAAAATTCCTGCCTTGAAAGATCTGAAACAGCAGAAAGAGGACCTGCTTGCAAGGAAGTCAGTCCAGGAAAACGAGCTTCGTTCCTTAATCAGCTACCGCAATGATGTGAGAACTGCTGCCATCAATGTAAACTGGATCTTCAGTGAAGACAGTGTTCGCAGACAGGAGTTACAGAGAAATCAGCGCTTAGTTTCCCAGAAGATTGAGCTGCCTCCAAAAGAGAATGCTGCCTTTGACAGCAATCGTCTCTCCATCAATCATTCGGAAAACACTCGAAGGCTGGAAAATCCAACACCAACCAAAAGGCATCAGCGGGCTGCCGAAAAAAGGCACTATGAGCCTTCACTCTAAGCTTTTCATTTCTAAATACAGTACGAATGTGCAAATATCATTATAACAATAGACCTCTCCGCCAAAAAAGGGGGCAGTTTCCATAATAGCGAGGTCATTCATGAAATCTTCACTTCAGCTTTCAACGAAGTATTAAAATGAGATTGATTAAAAAAGCTCTGGCGGGATTATTATTTTCTCGTCAGAGCTGGTTTCTTTTATTCATTACCACAAACAATCAAAAGGATGCACATCCATCTTCATAAAACCATATTTATAGAAATAACTATCTCAATCTTCCCATAAGCAATTAAGCCTGAAACACTTGTTGGACAAGGATTTCAAGAGCTATTTGCCTTTGATTATGCAACAGTTGACTTTTTCTCCGGCTTATGATTCGCTGTGGATTCAATGAGCCCTGTTTCCTGCATCAGATCTGTACATAGTGATCTGATAAATGCAGGCTGAGTGATGTACCACTCAAGCAATTCAACGCGGGTATTTTCGCTGATTGTTACATCTCCGCTGTTTATGCCGGTTACGAAGATAGACAATAGCTGCTTTAAAGCTTCGGAGTATTCCATGTCACGGACATCCTCGCAACAGACAAAAAATAATTCACAAATGGTTTTCTCATCGCTGTTTTTCCGCCTGATCCATTCCAGGATTATGAAACGGGTGAGAACCAGTGCGGTACTGCTGACAGTTGTATCGTAATTTACAGGCTGGAATTCTTTTCCCAGACGCAGCAGCGATTTGCCGACTTTGAAGCAGCATTCTATGCTCCAGCGGCAGCCGTACCTGCGGATGATCTCTTCATCACTTAAAGTGCAGTCTGTAGACAGGATCAGGATATACTCGCTTCGTTTGTTACGGTTTCTGACAAAAACAATCTTTACAGGGATCTGTAAATTACGGGTACGTACAACCACAGAGCCAAGATAATCACTGGGGGCACCGAGACGGGCGCAGCACGACGCAAGCTCTTTAAGGCCTAATAGCCTTTTTCCATAATAATAGCGCTGCTTGTTGTCTTTAAGCATGCCTATTACTTGAAGCCCTTCTTCCAGTACCCGGTTGATAAATGGTTCATTTGTAAACCATGTATCCATTAGGACACAGTCGGCGGCAATACCTGCTTTTACGGCATTGTGAATAAGTTCGATCGCTGCATCTGGCTTGTTCATGACTGCAGCCATGCGATTTTTGTATCCGGAAGTACGTTTGTCAATATCTTTCCGGATATCGTTGATACGCTTTTCTTCCTTTGCGGAGGAAAGCATGTTGAATCCAACCGGAACAAAACTGAAGCTGTCTGTCCATCCCAGGAGAAGGAGATTGAAACCTTTAATCTTTTTCCCGGTAACATGGTCAAAAATAAATGCAAGCAGTTCCACTGCTTTGCTGCGGTTGCGGCCGATAACAGAATCATCAAGAACAAATGCCTTGAAGCGGCTTTCACAGGTCAGAGAATCAAAATATGAGATTACGCGTGAAGCAAGCTTTGTTACAAACCGTCTCCAGTTGTAATGACAATCATTCAAAAAGCGGTGGTATGTGCTCTTGGAACAGGCAATGTCCTGTTTTCTGGAACCAAGGAACCTGTAAAGATTGCAGCCTTCAAAGGCAATCATAAGAAGGAATTGAAACACTTCAAAGGCAGATCGCTTTGCACCGGATTCCTCGCCTGCGAGTTTACGGGAATTCTTTCTGATATTGCATTCGGTCAGGAGTTTGCTGATCTTAAGATCAACAATTGCCTTGACAAAACTAACATTTACTGCGCTGCAGGTATTCTCATTTTTTACGCTTTGGGTTATCATAAGATCGGGCACTCCTTTCGGTGTATGAATGGATTTTGGTCGATCTTATTATACCAAAGGCAGGTGCCCTTTTTGTGTAATGCGCTAAATCATATGTTTTGTCAAGACCTGTATATGTCAACATTATAATGCTGACAAAGTCACTGTTTATAAGGCTTTTCATTAGAAAGCCTTGTGGGAAGTTTGAGTATGTAAGTTAAATATCTGCGGCGGTTAAATAGCTGTGGCAGTTAAATACTGCCGCATTTGGATTTATGTTGGTGCACATGCGGCTTTATCGGTTCAGTACCGTGCGGACAGCGCCGTACATGCCGGCATCGTTTCCAAGGACAGCGAGTTTGAATTCGGTGTCACGGCAGGCGTGGAAAGCCGCAGTGCGATAGTGTTTTGTGATAGCATCGATCAGGATCTGTCCGGCTTTGGAGACACCGCCGCCAATGACGATGACATCAGGGTCTACGACCGCGGTAATGTGGGCAAGGGCTGTACCGAGCATTTCTCCCAGGGTGTCGACCAGACCGAGGGCGGCATCGTCGCCGGCTTTGGCGGCGTCAAAGATCTCTTTGCTGGTGATTTCTTTTCCGTCCAGAAGGCTCGGCAGCTTTCGCTCTTCTTTAAGTGCGAGATGAGCCATGCGGACAATACCGGTGGCAGAAGCATATTGCTCCAGGCACCCTTTTTTGCCGCAGCCGCAGACGGCGGTCTCGTCTTTCCGCATCTGGATGTGGCCGATCTCTCCTGCCGCACCGTGGCCGCCCGCAAGGATCCTGCCTCCGACGATGATGCCGCCTCCGACTCCGGTGCCCAGAGTCACCATGACGACATTCTGATGGCCTTCACCACCGCCCTTCCATTGCTCACCAAGGGCGGCGACATTGGCATCATTAGCTGCGACGACAGGAATACCGCCCAGAAGACCGGAGAGCTCCTCAGCTACATTGAACACACCCCATCCCAGATTCACACAGCCATTGACTACTCCGTTCGCCAGAACCGGACCGGGGACACCGATGCCGACGCCTTCCACATCTTCGGGAGAGACATCGCGCTCTGAGAGTTTTCCCTTAATGGCAGCCGCGATATCCGGAAGGATCTGCACTCCGCCATTGTCTTTTATTGTCGGGATTTCCCATTTTTCAATTAAACTTCCATCATTTTTAAAGAAACCGCACTTGACGGTCGTTCCGCCGAGATCGATTCCGAAAGCATAGGGTTTCATCTTTGTTCTCTCCTTTCTGAAAACCTGCATCAGTGTTCTTTTGCCTGGCCTTTTCATTTCTCCGTTCTGATCCGGAAGAGTAAATTCCGGTGCTTTGGTTCCGACTTCCAGCATAAATTCTTTCCTCCTGACCTGCTGCCCCTGCACTGAATGAGGGGCAGCAGGTTAAAACCACGTCATATGAAAAATTACGGTTACATGAAAAAGCCACTGTCATTTATAAAACCCACTGGCGCAAGAAAACACCACGCTTACACTTATCAGGTGCCGGCACATATAAAAAATTCATTGTCATATGGAAAAGCCGCTGTCACTTATCAAGCTTTCTCTCATAAACAGCCGCTTCCAGGGGCGCCAGCACACCTTCCACGCCGCCGTTTCCGCTTTTTCCTGCGGAGGAAATCACCAGCTCCGCTCCCTCCAGGACAGAGGCATCAAATTCAGCTTTCTCCCTGGAGAAATTCGTCAGGACGATCGCCTCAGCAGACTTGCCCCTGCGGACAAAGGCATAGATCTGCTCGTTCTCATTTAAAATCTCCTCGTAACTTCCCTCAGTCAGCTCAGCGTGGCTGTTCCTCAAAGCAGCCATTGTGCGGTACCAGGAGAGGACCGAATCCGGATCTTTTTCCTCCGAATCCGCGTTGCAGGTTCTGTAATTATCGTTTACCGGAAGCCAGGGCTCTCCTGTTGTAAAACCGGCGTTTTCCTCCGCAGTCCACTGCATGGGGGTTCTGGCACTGTCCCTGCTGAAATGACGGACTGCCTCCAGAGCCTCTTCCTCGGTTCTGCCCTCGTGTATGAGGAAGTGGTAGTGCCTTCTTGTGGAAATATCGTTATAGTCGTCGATATTGTCCCAGGTCACATTGCGGAAGCCCAGCTCCTGTCCCTGATAAACAAAAGGGGTCCCGCGCAGGGTGAACATGAGGGTTCCGATCACTTTTGCTGCCATACTTTCTTCGGATCCGTTTTCACTGTCGGAAACCCACGGAAAGTAGTGGTCAATGCACCGGGGCTGATCGTGGTTTTCAAAGAAAATCGGATACCAGCCGTTTTCAGCGGTGTTCCGCTGGCTGTCACCCAGAATCCTCTTCAGGTCCGCAAGAGACCAGTTTCTGCGGCTGGACCAGTCGATCTCATTGTTGAGGTCGATCAGCATATGGGAGAATTCGAAGACCATATCAAAAACACCCTCGTCTCCGACCCATTGGGAAAGCTCTGACGCCCGGACACCGTTTGCTTCACCCACGGTGAAAATATCTCTTCCACGCTGAACCCGATCTTTGAATTCATGAAGGAAATCCAGGATGCCCTCTGTATTGGCTGTCATTTTGTGGATCGCTGCCCTTCCGTCGCGGCCATCGGGTTCTCCGTCTGTCAACGCGGGTTTTTTGATATAAGTGACCGCGTCCATCCTGAAGCCTCCGACTCCCTTGTCCAGCCAGAAGTTTGCCACGTTGTAAAGAGCCTCCCGCACCTCGGGGTTCTCCCAGTTGAGGTCCGGCTGCTCGCTGAGGAATGTGTGAAGATAATACTGACCGCGTGTCTCTGACCAGGTCCAGGCGGAACCGCCGAAAATGTTCCGCCAGTTTGTCGGCTCGCTCCCGTCGGGCCTGGCGTCGCGCCAGATATACCAGTCGCTCTTTGGATTGTCTTTCCCGGACGCGGATTCCAGAAACCAGCTGTTTTGGTCGGAGGTGTGGTTGAAGACGAGATCCATGACAATGCGGATGCCCCTCTTTCCTGCCTCGGCAATCAGATGATCCATGTCCTCCATGGTCCCGAAGGTTTCATCGATCTCATAATAGTCGGCACTGTCATAGCCGTTGTCCGCCTGGGGGGACTTGTAACAGGGAGTAAGCCAGATGGCTCCGATTCCCAACTCCTTCAAATAGTCAAGCTTTTCAGTGATTCCGTTCAGATCTCCGATGCCGTCTCCGTCAGAATCGTTGAAGCTTCTGATATAGATCTCGCAGACATTCGTTTTCTGCCACCATTTCATTCCCTCGGACATTTGCCCCTCGCTTTCTTTCCTACCCGGCTGACCGCCTGCTTCATCCTGCAGACCGCTGCTTCCGCCTCCGGGTACTCCGGACTGAGAACTGCTACGGCAGCTCCCTTCCTCTTTTCTCATTTTCCGATCCATTCCACTTTCTCTCATGTTGTCTGTTTCCTTTATTCATTCGATCTCTGCCAGAACTCCGAAATGGTCGGAAAGCACCGGCCCGCTGATCCCGTTCAGGACCACCTTTGACTGAAGCACCCTGTGCCTTTTTGCGGTCCAGATATAATCCAGGCGCATGCCCGTATGT
>JAFOIR010000374.1 GCA_017420625.1 Bacillota bacterium | reverse complement strand
CGCTGCAGTTTATGCTGGAGAAACTGATCAGGATAAAAGAAGAAACCAATCTGATGGATTTTCTGCTGACATCCGTTCCTTCTTCCGTCGAACATCAGAGCGACAGTGCAATCAGCTTTTTGATCTGGATAAAAGATGGAACCCTGGCTCTGGAAGGAGTTCTGCAAACCGATCAGGGAGACTTGCTTTCATTTCTTCTGAAGGAGGCTCAGCCATCCTGGAATGATGACCCTTCTCCGGAAGGAATCACAGCATACGAAATTTCTGAGGATGAATATCGGACAATCTGGGAAAATTCTCCTTTCTATGCTTCATTGCCGGATGATTGTCCTTATGAGTTTCTCAGCTGGGAAGAAGAACCGGTCTTCTGGCGAAATGACAATAGTAATCCATACTATTCTATTTCCAACTATCCTCGTAAAGAAACGGCTTCATGCATGTTTCAGGGCGTTCAGTATGATGGGACATGGATGCAAAGCATGTATAACCCATCCATCTGTACCCGCAGAGATATATACTTTTTTCAAACCAATAACCGGGAAGGTACTTTTGAAATTAATGCACGAACCGGTGAATTGATGGGAATTGACTTTCTTGCTTATACTCCGGATCCAGAGAAGAGCATTACCAAGGAAGAAGCACTGCTGATCGCTAAAGAGTGTTTCTCTCTGGGAGAAAGAGAATCTTATTATCGGTTTTCGTGTCAAGAGATCAACGGATCTTATTCCCGGCCTGGAGGATATGAGGTTTCTGCCCAACCATACCTGGAGGACATTCCTCTGTCTTCGACTATCTATTGCTTGATTGCCACGGATGGAATGATTTTCTACTTCTATCAACCAAAAATCGATTCGGATCTATGGGAAGAGATGGAAAAAGAAGATGCCCTCCAACGTCTGAAAGAATTGAGTACCTATTTTACGGATCATGAAGAAGCGTTGATTCATCAGGCGCAGCCATATTATCTTTCATACACCGGTCCGGAGTCTTACGGTGCATATATGCTGCCGGATAAACGATGGGTCTATATGGGAACCTATACGATCGAAGGATTAAACTTTTACGGCGGATCACAGATCGGTCTGGCAGAAAAACTGCCGTAAAAAAGTAAACCAATCCTCCAGTCTGTTTTCATTCTCTTTTAAACAGACACAGTAATAATGAACGGTTGCCTCCGGATCGGTAAAGGGAATCATGATCCTCCCGGCCCGGTAATCCGGTCCGTTTAGGCGAAGACTGATGTCCGTTGCAAAAGCAGCAAGAGAAGAGGAGTTCACCACTTCTTTCAGCAGATCCAGATCTTTTTGCCGGATCAATCGTGAGTCCGGCATTTTTTCTGCTTTGATTTTTTCCCATATACCAACATCGGCGGCCATCAGGAAGGTTTCGCCGTTCATATCATGGAAGGAAACGCCCGTCTTTTCATATACCGCGGCAGGGTGAGCCGGAATCACAGAAAGAAAAAGCGATTCCGTTCCACAGGGGATCGAAAGAAAGTTTTCCTGCTCCGGGCGGTAGGACAAAATGATCATCTGATACTTTCTGGATATTAAACCATGAACCAGTGCCTCTTCCTCGTCCATTTCAGAAGAGATCATCATACCGGAATACCGCGATGTGATCTGTGGGGAGAAGGCCATCATGGGACCGGGTGCACAGTAACCCACGGAGATGGTATTGAGACTTCGGTCGTAGTTCCGAACAGCGGTGATCATCTCTTCTTCGGACTGCAGGATGCGGCCGGCAAGATCAGCTGCCAACAGACCGGCAGCTGAAAGGCCGATCCGGTTTTTGGAACGTTCAAAAAGCTTTACGTCCAGAACTTCTTCGAGCTTCTGCATAGATCGGCTCAGCGCGGGCTGAGAGATATGAAGATGTTTGGCTGCTTCGGACAGGGTACCATATTGCCGGAATGCAGTCAACTGCTCCAACAGATATATTTCGATCATCAATGCTCCTTTGCTATAAGTGAAAGTTATAGTGACATGACGGAATTGGCATTGTACTTTTCTCTGATTCTATCATATAATCTAAGCATCAAGAGAACGAAACACCAGGTAAACATAGTTCCTATTATAATTATATCTCATATGAGAGACAGGAACAAGGAGAGAAAGGAGATCAGCCATGGAATATTTCACTTTAAACAACGCTCATAAGATGCCCATGAATGGAATCGGTGTTTTTCTGCTGAAGCCGGCGGAGACAGAGAGCGCAGTGTTAAGTGCTCTCGCGGACGGAATCCGTCTGATCGATACCGCAAATGCATATATGAATGAGAGAGCCGTTGGACGAGCCATCAGTAAAAGTGGTGTAGCCAGAGATGAAATTTTTCTGGTAACCAAGTTGTGGCCTACCGTATACGAGGATGAGGATGCCATCGACCGGACACTAGCGAGACTGGGTGTCGACTACGTGGATCTGCTGTTCCTGCATCAACCGGCCGGCAATTGGAAGAAAGGCTACCAGCTGATGGAGAAAGCCTACAAGGAAGGCAAGGTGAAAGCTCTTGGTGTATCCAACTTCCCTATCTCTTGGTTGGAAGAGCTGATCGAAACTGCTGAAATCAAACCGCAGATGGTGCAGGTGGAAGCTCACCCATATTATCCGCAGGATGAGCTGAAAAAAGTTCTTGATAAGAATGGCATGGGGCTGATGGCCTGGTATCCGCTGGGACATGGTGATAAGAATCTGATCAATGAGCCTGTTTTCACCGACCTGGCAGAGAAATACGGTAAGACCAATGCGCAGATCATCCTTCGCTGGCATATCCAGATGGGGAATGTGGTTATTCCCGGATCCAAGAATCCCGCCCATATCCGGGACAATTTCAACATTTTTGATTTCACTTTGAGCGACGAAGAAATGGCAAAGATCGCCGCTGTGAATAAAAACGTCCGTTACTACAATGCGACCATCGAAGAGACTCAGAGATATGCCAAGATGGTGCTGGATTTTGACAGTCAAGAATAAAAAATATAGGAGGCAAACAATGGGAAAAACATGGATCATTACCGGCGCAAGTGCCGGCGGCATTGGAGAAGGTATTGCACGTGCAGTGCTCGCTAAAGGGGACAATGCGGTGATCACCGCAAGAAGTTTGTCTAAGCTGGAAGGAATCGCTCAGGACTATCCTGACACCTGTCTGCCTTTTGCTCTGGACATCTGCAGTCAGGAAGCAATCAAAGCCTGTGTAAAAGCTGCTGTCGACAAATTTGGTACGGTGGATGTTCTGATCAACAATGCGGGACATGGCTATCGCTCATCCGTAGAGGAAGGCGAAGAAGCAGCGATTCGCGAACTCTATGAGACCAACCTTTTCGGCCCCATCCATATGATCAAGGAAGTACTTCCCATCATGCGGGCAAAAGGAAGCGGTGCGATTCTTAATACGACCAGTATCGCAGCAGAACGTTCCGCAATCGGCTCCGGCTACTATGCCTCCAGCAAGGCAGCCCTGGATCTTCTGACCGATGGTCTGTGTAAGGAGCTGAAGCCACTGGGAATCCGTGTCATGGTGATCGAACCAGGTTCCTTCCGCACTCATTTTTATGATGAAGCCTTAAAGAGCGCACCGCTCACAGTGGAGGCCTATAAAGATTCTACCTGGAAGAATGCCAATGCGGTGAACAAGCGGCAGCAGCCCGGCGATCCCATGAAAGCCGGTGAAGTAATCGTAAAGATGGCAGAAGCTGAAGAAGCTCCCTTCCGTCTCCTGCTCGGAAGCGACGCCGTGAAAGCGGTCACATCCACAGCAGAGGGAAGAATTGAAGAAGCACTGAAGTTTGCACAGATTTCTGAGTCCACCAACTATTAAGCCAGAATGAAACAAAACCACTCTTCTTACCCGGAATGAACCAGGGAAGGAGAGTGGCTTTTTGTTTTCGAAATCTTTATACGCCCTGCGGGATGTGGTATACTCAGATGGATTGAAACCGGAAAGGAGAAATTCAAGTTCCTATGAAATATCCATATCGTGGGCTGTCATTGGATGTCAGCCGTCATTTCTTTGATGTTGATGAGATTAAAAAACTGCTTCGTTTGATGAATCGACTTGAAATGAATGAACTTCATCTTCACCTGTCAGACGATCAGGGTTATCGATTGGAGTCCAGGACTTTTCCCAAACTGAACCAGATTGGATCGTATAGAAAAGAGATTGGAAGTATTTACGGAGGCTATTATACGTGGGAACAGGTGGATGATCTGGTTTCCTATGCGAGTGCACTGGAAATTGAGATCGTACCAGAGATTGATATTCCTGGTCATACGACCGCGATAATCGCTGCCTACCCGGAGCTGTCATGCAGCAGTGAACCGGTAGAGGTCGTCGATCACGGTGGAGTATTTACTCATATCCTGTGTCCCGGGAAAAATGAAGTGGTTTCCTTTTGTCATCAGCTTTTGGATGAGGTAATACCTCATTTTCCAGGACGTTATTTCCATCTAGGTGGGGATGAGGCACCCAAAACGGAATGGGAAAAGTGCCCTTACTGTCAGCAGCGAATCAAAGAAGCTGGTCTGAAAGATGAAGAGGAGCTGCAGGAATGGCTGACTGATCAGATATCTTCCTACCTGGAGAATAAAGGAAAAACTGTGATTGGATGGAATGATGGGTTTACACCTGAAAAGCCAGATACAGGACGAATCTGCCAATATTGGAATGAAGAGGGTCCTTCCAGGTTATATCGATCGATTGGTACGGCACAAAAGTTTATTTTCTCCAATAATCCTGCCTTTTATTTTGACTATTCTCATGGAATGATACCAGCTTCTTCACCACTTGCATTTAAACCTGAAATAGCAGGGCATCAAGGTTTTTTGAAAGATCAGATCCTGGGCATCGAGGCAACGATATGGACTGAGACGATCAAAACCAATCAGCAGTTGGAAGAACAATTGCTCCCAAGACTTATTTCTGCCGCTTTGGTGATGAATGGAGAAGAAGGAGAAAAGGATCTTTTCAATGAACGTTTCAATCAGTTGATTCCCTTTTTGGAAAGCGAAGGTTTTTCGTGGACATCACTGGAGAAAGCGTTTCCTGAAAAAGAAGCATCTGAACCAGAGTTTATAGCCCAGGCAGAAGCGGCTTATGCCCTGACTCGTGATGAACTTCCGGAAGCGGTGCGCAATCATTTTATTTACAAAATTCAGCGAATTCTTAATGACTTCACCCTTTACAGTTATACAGAAGAAGAACGAGAGAAGCTGCACAGCCATATTTACAGGGATCTCATCAGCAGGATCGCAAAGAAAGCAGGCCTGATTATGCTGGAGGCGGAGGATATCCGGCACCAGATCAAGGAAAAATCAGGGCATGCCAATTTCGTGACAGTTTATGATGAACGGGTCCAGGAATATTTATTCAAAGAATTAAAAAAGATCATACCGGATGCGTCTTTTGTAGGAGAAGAGGAAGGCGCAGAAATCTTTAAGCCTGAATATGAACACGGCTATACTTTCTGTATCGATCCGATCGACGGAACCTCCAATTTCCTGACGGGCTATAGGCCGTCGGTGATCAGCATTGCGCTTTTTAAAGATGGAAATCCATATGTAAGCGTAGTCTACGAGCCTTATCAGGATCTCCTGTTTACAGCGATAAAGGGAGAAGGCGCATTTCTGAATGGAAAACAGCTTGAAAGCTCCCGGGAACCGCTCGCAAGATCGCTGGTTTCTTTTGGAACTTCCCCCTATGATCCGGAACTGATGGACAGATCTTTTGAGCTGTGCAAGTTCATTCTGCCTAAATGCATTGATCTGCGGCGTTCAGGCAGCGCTGTCTGGGATATCTGTCAGGTGGCCATGGGTGTCACCGGCATGTTCTTTGAATGCAAACTCAGACTGTGGGATTTTGCAGCAGCATCTTTGATCCTGGAAGAGGCCGGCGGACGGATTACTGATATGAACGGAGAAAAGCTTTCTCTTCGGGGACCGTCCTCCATCCTGGCAATCAGCCAGGGGGTAGCGGCCGAAGGGCTGAAGCGTTTAGATTTTTAGTTCGTAGCTGACTGTTTTGATACCCCTTCCTGGCGGACAGCGATAGCTGTCCCCATTTTTTCTGCTGAGTCAAATACTGTATATAGCTTACCGTCCAGATGATATTCTGCCAGTACATCGATCCCAAGCTGGTTTTTCATCCGATCTGTAAATGCAGATGTTTCTTTTCCGAGATCAAAAGCAATATGGTGAATACCGTGACCTTTTCGTTTGACAAAAGTTTCAAAAGGCCCCGGACCTTTGCTTTCGATCAGGTATAGTTCGAAAGGAGCACCTTCTATACGAGCATATCGGAAAGAAGTTTGAACTGCCTTCTCACGGACCAGACAGGTTTCTTCTGCCTGTTGGATCTTTGGTGTGGGAATGGCAAAGATATCTGTCCAGTTACGTACCGCCGTATCCAGATCATCTACCAGGATAGCGGCTTCTGCTGTTTCGGGAAGGATAACTTCTACCCGGCCGTTGAGTGCCCCGTCTTTTTTGACACACAGCTGAGTACCGAGCACCTGCTGTGTATCGACAATACAGAAGTCTCCGGGCAGAGGATCATAGAACATCTCTTCGAGCTTTTCACAGTCATATTTTTCCTTCAGTTCTTTGAGGAATGGATCTCGGTTGTCACCTTCCACAATACCCAGATACTGGACTCCATTGCCGCCGTGTTCATAGAAGTTGATACCGGAAGGCATCGTACCCGCTGCTTTTACTTCGATCATTCGTTCATGAGGCTGGTAAAGCGGCGGTACGCTGACCTGCGTGACCCCGTAGTTTTTTCCAGCCGGCCATGGACCGCCGCGATAGGTAGGCGCATAGGTAAATAGCTTGCTAAGATCTATTTTTTCCTGTCCTTCCTTCGGCTCGATGATCTCCGGAATCCGAACATTAAACGCGGTTTCCCAGCACTGACGGAATAAACCTGCATCCCGGGCGACGATGGAAAAGTGATTGAAAGTATCCAGATGTCCTTGATGAATCATAATGCTGTTTCCTTGTCGAAGAGTTTGAATTCATTATATCACCCGAGTATGAGAAGTGATGTCATATTTGACATGCTGATATCATATTTGTCCTGGTTTTTGACAAAAAAAAGACCGCCTCTGGAGGCGATCTTTTTCAAATTATGCATCGAGTTCGGAGACGATCTTGGGATACTCTCTCTGTTCATCCGGTTCGTGCAGCGGATCCCATACCTGTGCAAAGAAGGGATCAACCTTGGCGCGCTGACCGTAGTTCCAGCTTTTGCGTTCACATTCGGGACACCAGTGACCGCCTTCCAGGACAAGTCTTGGACTGGCGTCGAATTCGTGCCCGAAAGCACATCTGAAACGAAGCTTGCTGCGCCAGTCGCCGGTTTCCATGGAAGAGGAAAGAAGCTCTCCGCCGCGGAACCCGGCGGCTTTTTTCATATCTTCGAAGGAAAGTTCATTTTCCGGTTTTGACTCATCGTAACCATGGTCGATAGGCACAACGGTATCCCAGTCGGTGAAGTGTTTCATTTCACTGAGTTTCTCAGGCAAAGCCTCCCAGGCTTTGCGGCTTCCCCAATAGGCTTCGATATGATCTTCCATTTGGTTGTCCAGCCAGTACCTGGGACTGTTCTCGGCTTTCAGGAAGGGTTTGAAAGTGCTCTTGATGATCGCACCCATGAGTTTCTCGCCGCCCGGAAGGGCTGTCATCAGTTTCCCGGAAGAAGCAGCAGGACCGAGTTCCTTCAGATAGGCATTAAACCAGTACTCCATGCTGTCAGAACGGAAGTGCAGGTATTCCTCCAGCTTGTCGGAATCCAGATAATACTGTCCATGGAAGTTGCGGGTCGCGGTGATCTTGGGGTCGAGAACGTTATCCAGATTTTTGATGCCGATCTTTCCGTACAGGATTTTGTACATGTGATAGGTATCGATCCGGCAGCTCTTTCCACCGCCAATGTTGTAGATATGCCCCCAGAAACCTTCATCCAGCGTCCCTTCGGAGTCGAAAGCACAGAGGTTGCGCATCGCCCGGCCGCTGTCGCGGTCAGAGACGTATTCCAGAACGTTATCGAAGCAGTTGTGGAACTGGATCGCATCACGGATCTTTGCCATAGCCAGACCGAAAATGCCGGTCTGCCGGAGGCTTACCCAGTACTTCAGACCGCTCTCGATGACATAGCGTTCGGCGGCTACTTTGGAGACAGCGTAGTAGTCGAACATGCTGGGTTTGATAGGATCACCTATGCGGCCCCAGTGGATAGGCGGCATCCGGTCACCGGTTTCCGCTACCGTACCAATGTACACGAACTGGTATGTATCCTGACGGCCCTGTTCAAAGATCGCCTCGATGATATTGCGGGTGGAACCGAAATTGTTCTGCATAGCCTTCTCCGGATAAAAGTCTGCTGCAGGAGAAACGAAGGCTGCAATGTGAAGACAGATATCTGAACGACGGACGCAGTCCGCAACGGCTTCCTTGTCTAAAAGGTCGCCGAACTTTACCAGGACACCTTTTGTTCCGATATACCGCTCGAAAAGTTTGCGGTTCTTGTCGCTGTCACGAACGAGGATCACCAGATTATAGAGTTTTCCGACATCAGGCAGCATCTGTCGGAAGCTTTCATAACCCATGCCGCCGCCGGCACCGGTCATGAATACTGTTTTCAGCGCCATATCATTCTCCTCCTAATATAAAGATGTAGTGGTCATACACCCCAACAATCAGCTGGGGGTATAGCCATCTTGTTGCTTAAGCTGTTAGAATGTAGTGGCATTGGTTTGGACGGGTTCCTCCTTGGACTTCGCGTCCGTATGAAAGTCTGTCTGCCAACCACTCATTCGCAGCTGTTCGGTTTACGTAGATTGAATCGTGTTTCACGCGTTCGCTTGATACCCAGGAGATTGAATAAGCAATGAGAAACGGTTGGCCCACTGCTATTTTTATCTTTAGGGGTGTTTTTATGTTGAACGCTGTTGGTATTGATGTATCGAAAGGCAAAAGCACTGTT
>JAFOIR010000373.1 GCA_017420625.1 Bacillota bacterium | reverse complement strand
TACGAAATTTGCATTTGTTCAAAAGCTGTCCGGCGGAAGGAAATGGCTTTCCAGGCTGATTTGCTTTGTGTTCTATCTTGCGTTGGCTGGTTTATTGTGGGCAGTCTGGAATCTCATGAATGCACTGGTCTGTCTCATTCACCTGCTGCTATTCTGGATTCTGTGTGATGTCATCGCCTGGATCATATCAAAGCTTCGCCGCAGGAGACCGCGGTTTTACTGGGCAGGACTGGCCGCGGCGGTCCTCTGCGTTTTATATCTTGCCTGGGGATGGTACTCGCTTCACCAGGTCAGGCAGCAGTCCTACACCCTCGAGACACCGAAGTCCGTCGGCAGCATCCGGATCATACAGATCGCTGATTCTCATCTGGGAACCGCCTTGACAGCAAAAGAGCTTTCGGACTATATCGATGAGATCAGTCAGCTTTCGCCGGATGTGATCGTTGTTACCGGTGACTTTGTGGATGATGATACGCCCAGGGAAGAGATGCTGGCCGGATGTGATGCTTTAGGCAGAGCCCGGGCGACTTATGGTGTGTTCTTTGTCTTTGGCAATCATGACAAGGGGTACTATTCCGAATCTGCCCGAGGCTGGACAAACCGGGAACTGTACGAACGCCTGCAGAAAAATGGTGTCTTCGTTCTCGAGGATGAAGTACGGCTGATCGACGATCGGTTTTATATCGTCGGACGAAAAGACCGCTCGGAAGAGCAGCGAAGCCATGGCAGAGTTTCGGCTGAGGAACTTCTTGGCGGACTGGATCCGGATCATTATATCGTGATCCTTGACCATCAGCCCTACGACTTTGACGGAGAAGCATCAGCCGGAGCGGATCTGGTCCTTTGCGGACATACGCACGGAGGACAGTTCATTCCCATCAATCATGTGGGCGAATGGATCGGAGAGAACGCCCTGGTTTATGGATTGGAAAAAAGACAGGGAACAAACTTTATCGTTACATCCGGCATCAGCAACTGGGCTTTCCAGTTCAAGACCGGATGCTGGTCAGAATATGTCGTTATCGATATCAATCAAAAATAATCTATCAGGAGGCCAAGATGGATCAATCAGGAAATTATCAGCTGGACGTAGTGAAAGCTCTCAGTTTTGTTCGCTGGGGCGGCACAGCCGAAGAAGAAAAAGCAGCAAAGATCCTGACCGATGAGATCGAAAAAGCAGGCGGAAGCTATGAGCTGATGCCCTTTGCGATCCCGGCTTACGAATGCTTTGCCTGTGAATTATCCGTGACAGAACCCTATCAGAAGAAGATCGAAGTGGTTCCGCATGGACGCAGCGGAGAAATCGAAGGCGAATTCAAGTTCCTTTATCTGGAACGGGGAGAGAAGATCGACTATCTCGGAAAAGGGGATCTTTCGGATACGATCGTGATGATCGATATGCTTTCCTATGATGCCTACAAGATGATCGCAGAGAAAAAGCCGGCAGCCTTTATTACCATCAGCGGCAAATGGTATGATACACCGGAAAGTTCGGATCTGATGCCCCGGCCTATGAGAGATCCTTATCTGGAACTTGGGAAAGTTCCCGGTTTTATGATCCGGGCATCCGATGCCATGGAAATGGTCAGTAAAAACGTTACGAAGATCCAGGTCAATTTGAAGCAGCGCGAATACGAGGCAACCTCTCACAATATCCTGGCTGTTGTGCCGGGGACAGAAGAAGGAAACGAAGATATCGTTCTGACGGCTCATTATGACAGTGTGCTCTTCGGTACCGGCTCCTGGGACAATGCGACCGGCTCCGCCAATCTTCTTTATCTCTACCAGTATTTTTTGAACCATCCGGCCAAACGTACCCTTCGCTTTATCTGGTGCGGAAGTGAAGAGCAGGGACTGCTCGGCAGTAAAGCTTACGTGGCCAAGTATCCGGATCTGGTGGAGCGGATAAAGTTCTGTTTCAACTTTGATATGTGCGGAACCATCCTTGGTTCCAACCTGATCTTTATTACCGGCGGGGATGAACTGAAAAACTATGCAGAGCAGTACTGCAAAGAGATCGGATATTCCGCAGCTTTCCGCACCGGTGTTCATTCCAGTGATTCGGCACCTTTCTGTGATAAGGGAATCCCGGCATTGGGTCTTTCCCGGGGAACGAAGACCGCTGAGATCCATACCAGATATGATCTGGTGCCTGTCCTTTCAGCCGGGAAAATGCAGGAGATGGGGGAATTCTCTGCGAAGTTTATTGAGAAAGTCACAAACAGTGCCGTTCTGCCAGTCGAAACCGGTATGAATGACAAGATGAAGGAAGAGCTCGACAAATATTTCCTGCGGGATAAGAAAAAATGAGTTCTTTGAATTATCTGGTGCTGGTCAATGCTTCTCATCCCCTTCCAGAAGAGTGGGAAGAAAAACTTGAGACTATCTCGGTCATGAACTCCATGGGAGATACGATCGAAGCAGAAAAAAAGACAGGCGAAGCATATCTTAGCCTCAAGGCCGCTCTGGAAGAGGAAGAGATCTATATCGATATCGATTCAGCCTATCGCTCGGTGAAAGAGCAGCGGGAACTGAAAGAGCGGTTTCTGGAGAAATACGGCGAAGAATATACAGAGAAGACAGTGGCGGAACCCGGGTTTTCTGAACACCATACCGGACTGGCAGTCGATCTGTATTTCCAGCTGAAGGATGAAAACGGAAACTTTACGGATATCGTTGAAAATGAAGATCTGGTCGAGTATCCGAAGATCTGGGAAAAGATCCATGAAAGACTTCCTGAGTTCGGTTTTATCCTGCGGTTCACCAGGCGCTATGAGGCTTTGACCGGAGACAGTTATGAGCCCTGGCATATCCGATATCTGGATGATCCGGATATTGCAAAAGAAATCACAAAGCAGGACCTGACCTTGGAAGAATACCTGAGTAAAGAATAAAAGGGGAATCATCATGCAGAAAAAGATTACGTTTATGGGTGCCGGCAGCACCGTCTTTGCGAGAAATGTGCTGGGTGATGTCATGTGTACCCCCGCCCTTCAGGACAGCACGATCGCTCTTTATGACATCGATGAGCAGCGTTTGAACGAAAGTCTCACCATTATCCGGACGCTGAACCGCAATATCAACCAGGATCGTGCACGGATCGAGGCGTATCTTGGTGTAGGGGAGAGAAAGGAAGCGCTTCGAGGCGCGACCTTCGTTGTCAATGCCATTCAGGTCGGCGGATATGAGCCCTGTACAGTCATAGATTTTGAAATCCCGAAAAAATACGGCATTCAGCAGACAATAGCCGATACGTTAGGGATCGGCGGCATCATGCGTGGTCTTCGGACCATTCCGATCATGGAGGATTTTGCGCGGGATATGGAAGAGGTCTGTCCGAATGCATTGTTCCTGAACTATACAAATCCTATGGCGATCCTAACAGGCTATATGAACCGGTATACCAAGATCAGGACAGTCGGGCTTTGCCACAGCGTGCAGGTGTGTTCCGAGCGTCTTCTGAAGGATCTTGGAATGGAAGACAAGTTAGATGGACGCAAGGAACTGATCGCCGGCATCAATCATATGGCCTGGCTTCTGACGATCCAGGATAAAGAGGGACATGACCTTTATCCGGAAATCAAGAAGCGGGCAGCCGAAAAGAACCGGACAGAGAAGCACCATGACATGGTCCGTTATGATTATATCGACAAGCTGGGTTATTACTGCACAGAGTCCAGTGAACACAATGCGGAATATAATCCTTTTTATATCAAGTCCCGTTATCCTGAGATGATCGATGAGTTCAACATTCCGCTGGATGAATATCCCAGACGCTGTATCCGTCAGATCGAACGCTGGAAAGACCTGAGCAAGACGCTTACGGAAGATCCGAATCTGACTCATGAACGATCCAGGGAATATGCTTCGTATATCATGGAAGCTGTCGTTTTGAATCAGCCTTATGCCATCGGCGGCAATGTACTGAATACCGGTCATCTGATCAGTGATTTCCCGGAGCAGGCTTGTGTGGAAGTCCCGTGTCTCGTAGACGGTATGGGCATCCATCCTTCCTATATCGGAGCACTGCCGCCGGTTCTCGCTGCCATGAATATGACCAACATCAATTGTCAGCTTCTGACGATCGAAGCAGCGCGTACACGCCGTAAGGAAGATATACTTCGCGCCATCATGCTGGAGCCTCATACGGCTGCTGAACTTTCCATCAGCGATATGAAGAAGATGATGGAGGAACTCATCGAAGCTCACGGCGAATATATGGCGATGTATCATTAAGGTAAAGGATAGGAGGCGAAATGGTAGAAATCTGGGAAGGAAAATCCATTGGGATACTGAGAGAAGATCCGCTTCTTCTTAAAGCAGCTAAATCCGGTGTGTTCGGATCTTCCTTGATCTATCCGAAGGGAGCCGTTTATCAGGCCTTGTTTACCTATCTGTGCGGAATGCCTGACGAGGAGTTTTTTCATGCGCATTCTGAATTGTTTTGCGGAACATATCTTGTCTGTATGAGCAAAGAATGGGAAGATTTCATTCGCAGGCAATCGATTCAGGTGATCCTTCGCCGGACGATGATGAAACCGAGACTAGGAGCTTCTTCAAAACAAAAGCCATTACTTCCGCCGGGATATACCATCAGCCTGTTTACTCCTGAAATTTTCGATGCACATCCCTTTGGTCATGGAACCAATTATCAGAATTTTGAAGATTTTAGATGCCGTGGAAGCGGAGCAGCGGTATTCTATGAAGGGAAAATCGTGTCTTCTGCTTCCAGTTTTATGACCTTCGGACAGGATGTGGAACTGGATGTATCTACCGAACCGGAACACCGAAAGAAAAATCTTGCCCATGCTTGTGTCCATCGTTTGATGGAGGACTGTGCAAAGCGAAATCTGGTCATTCACTGGGATGCTCAGAATCATGCATCCCAGAAGATGGCGCTGGCGCACGGCTTCGAAGAAGAGCAAAGTTATGCAGTCTATATTCTCCAACACAAAACCGGCACATAGGTTCATTCCTATATGCCGGTGCTTTTCTTTTGTCAGGCCGGGTCTTACAGACTGCGAAGATATTCGTAGTCGTCTTTGGCGCAGATGATTTCATTGTCCTCCGGTGAATAACCGTAGTGCTCACGTTCATTGATGAATCCGACGGTACCCTGCGCTATACAGGTCTCAGCCAGTTCTTTCCAGTCGATGATGCCGGTACCCAGCCGCCCATTCCAACTGCGGCGGTTATACAGGATTCGGGCCTGCTCTTCCGTGAAGTAGGTGATATACTTCAGGTGACCTTCTTTGGCAGCCTTCGGATTTCTGGGTTTGATGGGAGGTCCCATCTTCAGCACATCTGCCGGGAAATGTTCCAATTCTGCATCGCTGACAGCGCTGCGCAGTACTTCCTTTACATGGATGAGCGGAAAACGGCCAGGATATTTACGGATGAAATCAATGGGTTTTACACCGGAGAAAGCACCCCAGCCCACATCGAATTCAAATCCGACCAGTGAAGGATCTGTGTTTTGGATCATCACGTCATAGACATACAGATCGTTCTGACCTTCGATTTTGCGAAATTCCTGTGAATGATTGTGATAGACAGCATGGATACCGTATTTCTGGCGGATCCGGCCGTCTTCGTTCATTTTCTCACAGACTTTGAGGATGGTATCCATCTTGCTGTCAGGCATCTCAGCCCGAATATCGCCGTAATGGATTCCCATGCCCTGAGCAAATTCAAAATGCTCTTCAGTGGTCAGATTGTGGGAAGAGATGGGAATAAGGTGCAGGCTTTCGAGGTGCTTGCGAAAGCCCTCAACACTCATACCGCAGGTATTGGCGCCCATCAGTTCAACACCGTCATAACCGATCTTTGACAGTACTTCCAGAGCGGGCAGAACATTTTCTGTGACATTATTGGTAGAAATCAGAGAGTACAATTGGGCAAAGACTTTGCCGTCCAACATTCCCATAAGAAGTCCCTCCTTAAGAATATAATGATACTGCCAATTATAAACCAAATTAACTAATGGGTCAAGGACAGGACGAGTTCAAAAAAAGAATACAGAAGGTATGCCGGTTTTATCGAAACCCGTCAGAATACCCCTTCCGCTACAGGTGGGTTTCTTTAGTGAAGGCTGATATCTGAGATATGAGTCAAACTATAAACTGCTTAAGACCAGTCCCAACTACAGAACGCTCAACTCAAACATGGCGCAGCAGATACTGAAAGAAGTGGACGGAAGCTTCCGGTCATTTTT
>JAFOIR010000372.1 GCA_017420625.1 Bacillota bacterium | reverse complement strand
CATTCTCAACATTCCGCTCAATGTCGGTATCATTGGTACCATTTTAGGCGCTGCGGTTGCACCCTGGGCGCTGATCGCTTCCGCGATTGCTACGCTTGGTCTTGACTGCAAGGTCGAACTGGAAAAGACTGACGGTGAGATCATCGAACTGTTCAGCCGTGAAGTCGGCAATACCGCCGTCAATGTCGGTAAGAACCTCTGGAACAATGTGAAAGACGGTGTCAAGAAAGAAACCTCTGCTCCTGCAGAAGAGACCGTTGTAGATGTTCCCGAGGAAGAAGTCAAAGATGTCACTTCCGAGGAGAAACCCCAGGACTAATCCTGAAACATAGTTCCCCCTTCTGAAGAAGGGCTGCCGGTTTACGCCGGCAGTCCTTCTTTTTTATTTTAATTCACTCAGGGCAGGCAGGATATAATCCTTCGCCCACAAGAGCTGACCGTCATGGTTCAGATGAATCTGATCTTTTACAAACAGTTCTTCCCGGAATTTTCCATCCACGTAGGTCATCTTTTCTGCATCGACAAAGGTCATGTAATCTGTTTTGTCACACAGGGAAGAAAGCTCCTGATTGATTCTCCGGGTCAGAGAAAGGTACTGTGCCCGGCCTGGCAGCAGTAATCCGCTCATGATGACAAAATGCGCATCCGGGAGCTGCTCATGAAACTCCTGAAACATCTGTCTTTTGTTCTGCATGCATTTTTCAATCTTCTCTTCATCCGTCCCGGCGATCTTCACATAATCATTGGACCCGGTCTGAAAGAAAACAGTTTTCGGCCGATAGGGAAAAAGCAGGCGATCAGCATAAAAGACAAGATCATCATCGCAGCTGCCGCCAAATCCATGATTCTGTACCGGATAGGGCACCAGATCCGCTTCCATCTCTTTCCACCGGGCAAAATTCGATGCGCCGTAAAAAATAATGCCTTCCTGATATTTTTCCGGTCTGTATTTTCTGCGGATCTTCCAGATAGCAAGATCTTTCCACGGACCAAAGAAATTCACACCAGCAAAGACGAGCAGCCATCCCCCGCAGATTAAAAACAATATCATCAAACTGTATCCGATGATCTGACTGATTTTTCGTATTTTCATGCTTTTCCCTCCAAAGAGAATTCCTTTTCAAAGTATAACAGTATGCGTTATAGGCGTCAATCCTCTTTCTCCCGGGGAAAAACCATGATATAATACTGTCATCTTCGTGTAAAGGAACAAACAAAATGAATCAGATCTATCAGGGCAAAATCCACATCGATCAGTTGATCGAAGGTGCCAGGAGAGCGCGTGGTCTCACGGTGATCATCGATGTTTTCCGAGCGTTTTCTGTTGAGTGTTATCTTGTTTCGATGGGTGTTAAAAGTATTCGTCCCGTTGGCGCTCTTGAGGACGCACTTCAATTGGCCGAAAAGATTCCGGATCCGGTTCTCTTCGGGGAGCGGGCAGGCAGAAGGGTCGAAGGATTTGACTTTGGCAATTCTCCGGCTCAGATCATTCCTGCTTCTGTCAAAGGCAAAAATATTATCCATACTACCAGCGCCGGAACTCAGGGCATCATCAATGCCAAAGACGCGGATGAGATTCTGATGGGATCCCTGGTCGGCGCCAGGGCGATTGCCAACTATATTCTGAAAAAAAATCCACCGGAAGTTTCGCTGATCGCGATGGGAGATGCCGGCATTTCTCCCACGGAAGAAGACGAGCTGTGTGCCCGCTATATCCGCTCTCTCCTGCTTGGTGAAAAACTGGATATGAAAACCGCCATAGCCCATCTGGAAGGCCATGGCGGCAAAAAGTTTTTTAATCCGGAAATGCAGGATGTTTTTCCGGAAGAAGACTATTGGATGTGCACCAAAGTCGATCTTTTCGATTATGTCCTTAGAGCAGAAAAAGATGAGCTTGGCTATATCGTCAAAGTATTGACGGCGTCTGAATGATCAGACGCCGTCTTTGTTTTAGCTGTAGTACTTGACATCACCGATCAGCGACTGGATCTCATTAAGAAGATCCAGTGTCGCCTGGTTTTCCTTCGTGGAGCTCATGCTTTGAAGCTCCAGGCTGAGTTTTTCAAGAAACAGGAAGATTCTCTCATTATCATTCAACTCTTCCCTCATCTGTTCGATCTGTTTTTCATAAAGATTCAGCTGTTCTGCCTGAATCGTATCATCAATGTTGTCGTGGACATGCCAGCCATTCTGAATCATCTGGGAAAGGCGAACATATTCCTGCTCATCAAAGGACTGCATCTGACGAAGCATCGTCTGATGATTGGCACGGATCTTATCATAGGCCGCACTGACGATCGACAGATATTTCTGACCGGTCATGCTCTGTGCACCAAAGGTCTGATGAACGATATTGTAGAGCTTCTGGCTCTGGACCGGAATTTTCTGTTCCTGTTTAGCCGCATCGGCAGCAATACTCTGCACTTTTGTGCTGCGGCTTATCTGCTGTGGTTTGGGCTGAGTCTGGGTAACGGGAGTTTGTCTTGATTCAGGCACATCCCTTACCACCGAGTCAACCTGAGTAATCCGGCGAGGCGTCTCTTTGGACGCCCGAGCGATCTTCGAGATCGTGTTGATCAGGATAATCGCAAAAATAAGGGGAAATAGCCCGAAGAACATAGTAGAAAGCCTCCATTAATTTGATGTTCTTATTATATCAAAATCTGGAGGCTTTCCAAGTACCTTTGTTTATGCGGTATGGTTTTGCGTCCAGATGGTTATTGTCCGGAAATAACGATCCCGGAAGAAGCCATATACGGCAGTGCCATGGATCCATCAGAGATAATCTCTTTGGAAATCGCTGTAACGTTTTTAAATACATCTTCCAGATTTCCGTTGATCATGGTTTCGGAAACAGCGCCGATGATCTTTCCATTCTCGATATAAAATGCATTTTTGGCTACACCGGAGAACTCGCCGTTTGCACCTGGCTCACCACCGGAAAAACCTCCAACGATCAGCCCCCGACTGATGGAAGCGATCATTTCCTCGAAGCTTTGCTCGCCCGGTTCCATGACGACATTCATACTTGAGTTCCTGGTCACTTTTCGTCCGGTTTTGTTTGCAGCATAAAGATCCAGGATCTGAGCTTTCAGAACACCGTTTTCGATCACCT
Source organism: Bacillota bacterium (assembly GCA_017420625.1). Next base: position 13,148 of record JAFOIR010000372.1, on the reverse strand, counting down.
TGACGTTTTCTGCACGATATCCGTCGTCCGTATACGGTGAAAGTTCAACCAACCGATCATCATCGGCTTTCAGTTCGAACGTAATCTTCTCGCTGGCTACTTTTTCTCCTACTTTATCCAGCCATCGGCTCGTTCCGTCCATGATCACCGGCCCCATGATATAGTTGGAAGACAGCATATAAAGGAAATAACCAAGACAATCAGGCGTAAAGATAACGGTTCCTTCGAACTTGCCTTCAAATGTTGCCTGATTCAATGCCTTTTCCGCATCCTGGAGCTGCTTTTTCATATTGCCCTGCTCGATCAGCGGAGTGGAAAGATCATGTGTCGAGATCTCCGTATAATTCAGTCCGGTAGTTCTTTCCCCTTCAAATCCTGCAAATTCGATCATCACATGATAAGTTCCATCATACGTTTCGAATTCGGTTCCGTTAGAGTTGGCATAAATACTGTGAGATCTGGTATGATCTGCAATCAACGCCAGAATCTTGATCTTCGGATAATCGGCTTCGATCGTATCCAGGAATGCCTGAAGCTTCTCATAGAAAAGTTCCATGTCTGCTTCATAAGGTCCGCTTTGAAAGACACCGCCCTCCTGCTTTTCAGCAATCTGATTGGCATCATCTGCCTGTGCGGATAAAGTACCGGATATGGCATCTTCCACCACCTTCCTGATTCCTTCATCGGTCAGATCATTGCCGGAAGCAGCTCCCTTACGGCCGTCTTCGATCGTTGTCACATGAATATCGTTGTCGAAAACCGTTCGAAACAGAGTGAACTCTGCATTCTCCGTATTCAGTTCCCTTTTTTCTTCTTCACTGATCTCAAATGCATATACTTTCTGCTGTTTTTCTTCCAGCTGTTTTTTTACTTTCAAGGATACTTCTTTGATATCAAACATCGCTTTTCTCCTTTCTCGCTTAGCGTCCGCCGATCGTGATATAACAGCGCATATCAGGACCGCCCATACCGACCGGCATCGGCTGCTTCTTCCCGCAGAAGCCGCTGGATTCCCACTGTACCTGATTCGAAACCATATCGACAGTTTTCAGCATTTCAAATGCAATTCCTGAAACAGTCGTATCCAGCAGTGCTTTACCAAGTTTGCCGTTCCTGATCTCATAGCCTAGTGATACGCCAAACATGAATTCACCGGTAACATCAGCCTGACCATTGGAACTGGAAATCAGATAATAACCGTCATCGATCGAAGCGATCATCTCATCTAATGTACTTTTCCCGGGTAAAATACAGGTATTACGCATCCGGATGAGCGGTTCGTCATTGAAGTCCCAGGCACGAGCATTTCCGCAGGGTTCCATCCCGAAGTACTGTGCGGATTCCCTGCTGTTCATGTAACCTTTGAGGATTCCGTTCTCGATCAGTACTGCATCTTTGGCAAAGGTTCCCTCATCATCCAGATAGACCGGAAGCGGGACTGTCTCACCAAAAGCTGTGTGCGCATAATCGATCAGCGTGACGAGATCGGATGCAACACGTTTTCCAAGATTCGGACCTGCTACAGAACCACCCATGACAAGATCGGCTTCTACAGTATGTCCGACCGCTTCATGTGCCAGCATGCCGCCCATCATACCGCCAAGGATGACCTGTTTGCGGCCAGCCTGCGCATAGACGCCTTCCCGCTTGTCCATTACCTGCTGATAAAGCTGATCAATGACAGGGAAAAGCTTTGTGACATCTGAAAAATTATCCTCAAAGCTGCCGAATCCGCCAAAAGCATGGAAGAGTTCAACCGGAGCACCGCTAAGGGATTCTGCCGTCAGAAACACATAAATATAGCATCTCGGATAGGTGACATGTCCGCTGGAAGCATCGGAAGAAACAATGATCTTATCCTGAGAATCCTCGCGGTACATGATCTGCCGGGAGAGAAGATCCGGATACTTCTTCGCTACATAATCATCCACGATCCGGCAGGCTTCGATGATTCGTTTCTGCTCGGTATCCACGATCAGACGAGGTTCAGGGATCTGCCCCGGGATCTGTGCCGGATAAGTCTTTCTGGGCGCTTTCGCTCTCTGATCCAGGAACAGGGCATTTTCTGTTGCGGCACGAAGCACCATCTCAGCATCCTTTTCGGTATAGGATGCGACCGAAGAAAAACCATAATGGCCATTTTTCGTTACCCGGGCACTGATTCCCCTGCTCTCATTTCGGGTATTGCGAACCAGGTTGCCTTTAAGAAGAACGACTGACCGGGATCTGTTTTCATGGCCACGCAGAACCGTCTGCATGCCTTCCGCAAAACGATCACGTTCTTTACTGATAATATCCTGTAACATAGGTACCTCCTATTGTTTAGTTGATCTGTACGATTTCACGGATGACGGCAGAGGGTTCATGCTCGATCGTACCACTGTACTCGATCCGATCGATCTCACATCCTTTTCCAATACGAATATTGACACCCCGTACGATCCGGGCTCTGGTGGATTCCAGATCGACCTCATCTGCTTCGATCGTATCTGTCACAACGCTCTGAGTATACGAAGGTTTCATGGAAAGTGCAATACCGAATAGTGAAAAAGGTTCCGGTTTTTTAATTAAAACACGGCTTCCTCCAATCCCGCCGATCGTGATACTTCCCTCCCGGTAACCGGCAGAGATCTCGACTTCATCTGCATTCAGCAGTCCTTTGATCGTCCCGCTGCCGCTGATTTTTACTTTTTCTGCCTCTACATCGTTTTCTACTTTAAATCCACCGGAAAGAATTGCCTGATCTGCATGGAGATGATTGACACTGACTGCTCCCGATACCTGAATATCTGTCCCGGTGATCGAACCACATTTGCCGCCGCCGGAGATATGAATCTCCTTACCGGAAACGTTTCCATCTGTCGCAAGCGCTCCGCTGATATGCATTTCCCCATCACAACTTATCTCGCCTTTGGTTTTCAAACTGCCGGAAACATGGATCTTTTCTTCTGCCTGTATGTCTCCACCGCCGATAACAGCTCCACTGATATGGATCCGTCGGCACTTGACATTTCCTTCCCATCTGCCGCTTCCTGAAACATGAATCTCTTCATAAGTTCCACCGGAAAACGTCCCGGCACCGCTGATATGTACATTATTCATCTGTTGTTCCTCCCTGTAGAATAGACTGAAGTTTTTCTGCAATCATCTCTGTCAGATCAATGACTGTCTCTCCCTCCAGCCGTATCGAGCGAATATCCCCTGTCCGATAGCTTCTTGACTCATAACTGGTCTCGATGATCAAGTGCGGTTCCACACTTTTGGGCTGATTCAAGCTTGCTGCCAGCTCCTCCAAAGACCGGCTGTCCCTCGCTCCGAGGATCTGCTCGATTCGCTCACAGATCGTTTTTTCATCAAAATAGGTTTCCTGTCCGGTCGAAGTAGACTTCTTCACGAACCACTGCTCAGGGATAAGTCCCATCCGTTTCCATCGGTAAAGTGCCCCATAGGAGATCCCATACCGCTGCAGGAGTTCCTTTTTCGAGATTAAATTTTCTTCCATCGGAATCATATTCCCTTTCCGTAACAATGTTACATTTTGTCGACAATGTGAATATAGCATAACATTGTTACGCTGTCAATAGGTTTGTTACACTTTATTTTGATATTCGTTTCTTCTCTTCACAACCTTTATTTCCTATGCTATACTGGGATCAGTCTATATTATCAGAGAGGAACCTGCTATGAAAATCTACGATATTACACAGGAAATATTCACTTGTGTCGTATTCCCCGGAGATCCTGTTCCCGAGAGGGAAATCATCCTGGAAACTGCCAAAGGGGATGTCTGCAATCTAAGCAAGTTTTCGATGTGCGCTCATAACGGAACCCATGTTGATGCACCGTATCATTTTATTCAGGACGGGAAGAAACTTGACGAAGTTCCTCTGGATGCATGGATCGGCTATGCATATGTTGCAGCTTTTGAAGGCACGATCGAACCGGAAGACATCCGTCGGATCCTTCATCAGCTGAAAGAGGCTTCCGTCACTTCCGGAAAAGAAATCAAAAAGCTGCTCATCAAGGGAAAAGCGACGCTTTCCTATGAGGCAGCTGAAGTACTTCGTACCAGTTCTATTGAATTATTTGGCAATGAGTCTCAGACAGTCGGTCCGGAGGATGCACCTGCCGCAGTCCATCGCCTGCTTCTTGGAGCGGGGAAAGTTTTCCTGGAAGGAATCCGATTAGCTGCTGTACCGGAAGGCATCTACCTTCTGAATGCCGCCCCGATTCATCTGGGCGGTTCTGACGGTGCACCCTGCCGCGCAGTCCTGCTGGAGCTTTAACCTCACCATAAAGAGGTGATGGCTTCTGCGATGACCATGGCCGGCAGCTCTCCGCCGGACAGTACATAGTCACCGATGGAATATCTTTCATCGCAGTAGGTATAGATTCGTTCATCCAGGCCTTCAAAGTGGCCGCACAGAAGAATCAGATGTTCCGCTTCATTAGCCAGTTTCTCTGCTTCTTTCTGTGAAAATTGTCTTCCGGTCGGTGTAAGGGCTGCGATCTTTATGTCTTTTCCCTTTTCAGGCCAAGCCTTCAGTGCTTTGAGCGCGCCCGTCACCGGCTCACATCGAATGACCATACCTGCTCCGCCGCCATAAGGAGAATCATCTACCGCTCGAAAACTGCCGTGAACGTAATCCCGTATATCAATGACTTCCACTGTGACAGGTTTCTGATCCCTCAGGTTCAGGGTTTCTTCTCTTCGCTTTTTTTCGCTGAGCCAGGCGGAAAAAAGCTCCGGTGCAATGGTCAGAATCGTAATCTTCATCGCTTTTTACCTTGTTTTTTGATCCGTTCAATACTATAATTCCAATTAATTATACGTTTCAGGAGTCCATATGTCCAGTACAAACAAATCTGCCGCATTCAAAGAATACATGTCCAGCCGAAACGGAAAAATCCTTCTTTTTCTGATACTGATCTTTCTGCTGATCCTTGCCGGAGCTTTGCCGAAAACGATCCGTGAAGCTCAGGCAAAACGCTTTGCCAAACCGCTTTTCAGCCATGCAGTCCCGGAAGAAAGCCGGATCATTCAGACCTTTGCCGAGAAATCCAAAGATAATGATTCGACTTTCGCAACGATCATTATCCAGTCCAGGAAAACGGATCAGGAACTGCTCGCCTTCTACTCGGATATGGATTACCCTCCGGCAGGAAAAGACGATAAGGTATCCCTTCAGGTACTGCCCATTCCGGAAGATCACGTAACGATACTGAAAAACAACGGACTCTATCAGGAGGATGCCGGTGATTGCTGGTATATCTATCTGTATAGTGCGCCTGTAAGTGAATAAAGGAGGAAAGCAACATGGCATTTTTCGATTCCGTCAGATCCAAACTGGCTGATTTCGGTCAGGATGTAGCTAACCAGACAAAAGCCATGGCAGAAACCGCCAAGCTGAAAGAAAAAATCGCTTCGGAAGAAAAAGAACTGAACAAAAAATACCAGGCTCTCGGAAGAGCCTACTATGTCCGTCAGGCCTCTGCTCGTGCACAGGGCGCCAGACTTCTTCTGGAAGATATCAGCGCCTTTGAAGGGATAGAGAATTCACTGAAAAAGATCAGTGAACTGAATCAGGATCTGGAAAAAGTAAAAAACGGCGGTTAACAACCGCCGCAAAACAAAACAACCAGCAGAGATGCTGGTTGTTTTTATGAGCGCGAAACGAGATTCGAACTCGCGACCCTCGCCTTGGCAAGGCGATGCTCTACCACTGAGCCATTCGCGCATATCCGTCCCGGAAGAAATCAATTTCATCGGAACGGAATATAGTTTACAACAATCCTTTCGATCTGTCAACCCTTATTTTTCGTGGAAGAACTCGATCACTTCATCATTGGGGCCAAAAACAAAAGCCATTGCGATGGGATAATTGCCGCCAAGATTAGCTTCACCCGGTTCCGTTCTCGGTCTTGCTCCGGCTGCAAGCGCATTCTGATAATCAGCCGGTACGTCTTCTGAACGAAGTGCAATATGCTCAAAATGCGGTTTATCCTCTGCTTCCCCTGTTCCGCCTGCGAAAATTTCAAGAATATTATTTCCGCCGACATCCATCATACAGGCTCTTTTATCTCCTTCGCCCCATCCGCGCAGTACCGTGCAGCCAAGCGCTTCATAGAAGCGAATCGTCTGTTCAAAATCTTTGGCCCGCAGCGCAACGTGATGATAACCTAATCTTTTTGGCATGACTTTTCATCCTTCCTGAATGTTTTCATTCGTTAAATTTACTAAAATCTTTTCAGGTTTCCCCTTAAAATTCATTGTATCGAAAGCCGTACCTTCTGTCAAGAAATGTTGCGGCATTTTAATCGATTATGCTATAATGAGACGGCTGGCAAAAAACCCTTTTGCTCAGCAAAAATAAATATGAAAAGAGTGAATCCTTATGGTAAGAGCAATTGTAGGTGCCAACTGGGGCGACGAAGGAAAAGGTAAAATCACGGATATGCTGGCTGCCAAGTCTGATATCGTTGTTCGTTTTCAGGGCGGCGCCAATGCCGGTCACACGATCATCAACGAGTATGGACGATTTGCACTTCATCTGCTGCCCAGCGGGGTATGCTATCCGGATACGGTCAATATTCTCGGCAATGGTATTGCTCTCGATATCCCCAAGCTCATCAGTGAGCTCAGTTCCATTCGGGAACGAGGCGTCAATCCTAAAATCCTGGTTTCTGACCGGGCACAGGTAATGATGCCCTATCATGTAGATCTGGATGTCTATGAAGAAGAACGACTCGGAGCCGCTGCCTTTGGTTCGACCAAATCCGGAATTGCTCCTTTCTTCTCTGATAAGTTTGCCAAGATCGGCGTACAGGTCAACGAGCTGTTCTATCCGGATGAGCTGCGTGAAAAGCTGGCAAGGGTCGTCGAATACAAAAATCAGCTGCTTGCCCATGTTTATCACAAGCCGCTCATCGATCTGGAAGATTTGCTCCGGATCCTCGATTCCTATCGTGAAATGATCGAACCCTATGTCTGTGATACAGCCAGCTACCTGCAGTCTGCCATCGAAGATGGGGAGACCATTCTGCTTGAGGGGCAGCTTGGAACCCTCAAAGATCCGGATTTCGGTATCTATCCGATGGTCACTTCTTCATCTCCGTTGGCCGGGTACGGCTCTGTCGGCGCAGGAATCCCCGCTCGTTTGATCGAAGACGTCATCTGTGTCACCAAGGCCTATTCCAGTGCTGTCGGAGCCGGCGAATTTGTCTCTGAAATTTTTGGCGATGAGGCTCAGGAGCTTCGGATGCACGGAGGTGACAAAGGTGAATTTGGTGCCACGACCGGCAGACCGCGCCGTGTAGGCTGGTACGACTGTGTTGCATCCCGCTACGGTGTCCGGATGCAGGGAGCGACTCAAGTTGCACTCACTGCGATCGACTGTCTGTCCTATCTGGATGAAATCCCGGTCTGCGTCGCCTATGAGATCGACGGAAAGACAGTCACGAATTTCCCGGTGACTCCTCTTCTGAAAAAAGCCAAACCGATTTTGAAAGTTTTTCCGGGATGGAAATGCAACATCCGTGGTATCACTGAATTCGACAAACTGCCTGAAGAGGCAAAGAACTATGTCCTGTTTATTGAAAAAGAACTGGGCGTTCCGATCACCATGGTATCGAACGGACCCGGCCGCGAAGAAATCATCTTTCGTTAACGAATAATGGAAAAAATATTAGTTCTTGATTTTGGCGGTCAGTATAATCAGCTGATCGCCCGCCGTGTCAGAGACTTAAAAATCTATGCCGAAATTCTTCCTTATACGGTTCCCTTGGAACAGATCAAGGCCGGCAACTATAAAGGAATCATTTTCACCGGCGGACCCAACAGCATCTATGAAACCACCTCGCCGCATTATACACCGGATATCCTGAAACTGGGCATTCCGATTCTCGGAATCTGTTACGGCGCACAGCTGGTAGCATGGATGAATGATGGGAAGATCGAACATGCAGAGAAGCCGGAATTTGGTCAGACTGAAGTCACGGTCAACCCTTCCAGCCTCCTGTTCAAAGATGTTCCTGCCAAAGCCCTTTACTGGATGAGTCACAACGACTATATCTCCCGGGCGCCGAAGAATTACCTGATCAGTGCCTGGTCGGCTAAATGTCCTGTCGCTGCGATGGAAAATCCGAAAAGACGAGTTTATGCCGTTCAGTTCCATCCGGAAGTTACGCATACCGAATATGGCCAGCTTATCCTCCACAATTTCCTTTACCGCATCTGTGGATGCAAAGGAGACTGGGAAATGGGCGACTTCATCAACCGGACAGTTCAGGAGCTTCGGGACCAGATCGGAAACCGCGGTGTCATTCTCGGCCTTTCCGGCGGCGTTGACAGCTCTGTGGCTGCCGCGCTTTTATCCCGTGCCGTCGGCAAACAGCTGACCTGTGTCTTTGTGGATCAGGGACTGATGCGTAAAAATGAAGGTGACATGGTTGAGAAAGCCTTCAAAGACCTCTTCCCGATGAATTTTGTTCGTATCGAATGCCAGGAAGAATTCCTGTCTCACCTGAAAGGCGTGACGGATCCCGAAGAAAAACGAAATATCATCGGCGTCCAGTTTTATGAAGTCTTCTGGAAAAACGTCCGCGAACTGTATAACGGCGGCTTCTTCGCTCAGGGTACGATCTATCCGGACCGCATCGAGAGCGGTAAAGGAGATGCTGCCAAGATCAAGACTCACCACAATCAGGTCCGGATGCCAGAAGATATTCATTTTGATGGGGTTATTGAACCGCTGAAAGATCTGTTCAAAGATGAAGTCCGAAAAGTTGGCGAAAGCCTGGGACTGCCCCATGAACTTGTCTGGCGGCAGCCATTCCCCGGACCCGGATTGGGCGTTCGCATCATCGGCGAAGTTACCGCGGAACGTGTCAGGATCCTGCAGGAAGCAGACGCTGTCCTTCGCGATGAAATTGAAAAGAGCGGATATGACAGTTATCTTTCTCAGTATTTCGCAGTCCTTCCTGGTGTTCGTACGGTCGGTGTCATGGGCGATGCCCGGACCTATTCAGAACTCATTGCCATTCGGGCTGTCACGACAGATGATTTTATGACTGCTGATTGGGCAAAGATTCCTTATGATCTGCTTGGCCGTATCTCCACTCGTATCATTGGCGAAGTCGAAGGTGTGAATCGTGTGGTTTACGATATCAGCCAGAAACCTCCCGCGACAGTGGAATGGGAGTAAGCCTTTCCGAAAAACCAAAAAGAGTTGCAGCATCTGGTGTCCTCTTGACGGGCAGCACACCAATCAGCCGCAGCTCTTTTTTCAATTCCCTTTGTTGACACACAAAACCGCTCAGAGTATACTCGATCTATTCTCAGAAAAGGTCGGTAGTAAGGAGGTTTTTTATGGCACAGATTCAAAATGCTCTTAACTATTTGGGGAGTTTTTCGACAGTTACGATCCTCCTGCGTCTTCTGTTTGCATCTGTTGCTGGCGGTGTGATTGGCATCGAACGGGGAAGACATGGCAGAGCAGCGGGACTTCGGACACACATTCTGGTATGTCTTGGCGGTGCGATGACTTCACTTTGCAGTCTGTTTGTCTCTCAAACCATGGGACTGACAGGAGATATATTCAGGATCTCTGCCTCGGTGGTTTCAGGAATCGGCTTTTTAGGTGCCGGCATCATCCTGGTAAAAAACAACACTTCTGTCGCGGGTCTGACAACAGCTGCCGGCATGTGGGTCACAGCAACGATTGGTGTAGCATTCGGCTATGGATTCTATGAAGGTGCAGTGATTACTACCGTCCTTTGTGTTGTCAATGCCGCACTGCTCACACGAATTGAGCGCAGACGCAGGCATTCACTTCATTTTTATATAGAAATCTGTGATATTGAAAAGATTCAGGGATTCCTGGATGAGATCGCTATGATCTTTGAGAAAGATATGTTCATTGAAGCGACCCCGGCGAAAAGCGGAATATCCGGACATGTCGGCTTCGATGTGACTGCTTCTTATGTGCGTGATTTTGAAAGTGTTCGGGAAAAACTCGACAAAATTGATGGAATTAGTTTTATCGTTCATGGATGATCCTGAACACAGCAAAGAGGTTTTATGAAATACATCTATCAATCCTGCTATATTTTTCTGTTCACATTTCTCGGAGAAACACTGGCTCGTCTGATGACTGCTTTTCTGCTGCCGATCCTCTGCAGCACACTTCTGTGACATATCAAAGCGCCGCCCTTATGGGTGGCGCTTTTCATTTGCTTGTATTATTATTCCTGAGAACAACATTACTCTTCCTGTTCTTTTCCTTTTCTGCCAAAAAGAGCCAGCGGAATCGCGGACAAAGTGACGATACCTGCTGTCACAAAACTGAATGGATAGCCAAACTGTTCTGAAGTGACGCCAAAGAGTGCTGCACCGGCGCCTCCTCCAATGTCCTGAAACAGCATCATGGTAGAGCTGGCTACGCCGCGACGGCGACTGGGTGTCATGAGCAGAATATCTGCCTGCAGATATTGCGAATACAGGGTGCCTCCTACTGCCATGATCACGGAGGCGAGCATCATCATCCAGAAACTCCCAGCGAAAGCTGTCAGGATCGTACCTCCACCAATGACAGCCAGCCCAAAGATGATGATCTTCCGGGAAGACAGGATTTTTTTCAAACGATTGGCGAACAGTCGGGTGATAATAATAGCAATATTATGGACTGTAAAGAACCAGCTCATACCCACGATTGCCCGACTCTCCCCAAAGGGTATCACAAAATTGTTTACTACACTGAATCCAAAGATAGCCAGCAAAAATACCAGACAGGGAATCAGCACGGAAAATTCCAGCACATTTCCCAGAGAGAAACGTCGCCTGGCCTTTTCTTCTGCCGGCTGCGGAACATATTCATCCTTATATAGGAAACCAAATACGACCGATATACACGACATGATCAAAGTCACTATGAAGAAGGAATCGGGACTGACCTGTTCATACAGAAACAACCCAAGCGGCGAGGAGAAAATAGCAGGAAGCGATGAAGCGATGCCAAAATACCCCAGCGCGTCCACCAGTTTCTCCTTTGGGGAGATATCCGAAACGATCGTAGGCGGTACGGGAAAGAGGATACCTTGTGAAAAACCGCTGATGCAGCGCATCAGGATGACGCCCCAGACCATATCCTTCAATAAGAGATACCCCAGAGAATTGAGCGCAAAGAGGATTCCACCAAGCACCAGCATGGGTTTGCGTCCCCAGCGATCGATCAGTGGAGACAGCGTAAGACGCGTTATGAGACCAACGATGGTCAATGCTGCACCCATGAGACCTACGTTGGTAGCGCTGCCTCCAATTCGAAGCATGTGCACCGGAAGGACATAGATATAAGCAAAATTTGTGAAGGATGCAAAGATCACACACAGATTAATACAGAAGAAATTACGGCTCCACAGTTTTTTCGTTTCCACAGTTCATTCCCTTTCTCAGTGATATCCTGATTATATCTTCTTATCAGACACTTTACAAATAGTTATAATTTATATCGTGATATGCTTTTCAGGCATAGTAAGAATACAAAAAAACCTTTTGACGTTTACTCCATCAAAAGGTTTTTCAAAACAGGCTAATGATCTATTGATATTACTCTCGAAGTAATTGTTCTGCCTGCGCAGACGCATCCGTCATCTCAACAACAGGAGCGTCCGGATAATCTGTTGTCACCGGAAGAGGGAGGCTTTGCATTGCAGACAGCGGTTGGCTTCCTCCATTACATGCAGCGCCATATATCTTTTCCTCCTTGAAGTGTTACAGCTTCGATCGAATCAGTGTGATCAGTTCCTCATACTGCTCCGGGGCCAGTGTTTTTCTGCCGGGATTCATAGCAAAGACACCGCCCCATTCAAATTCATCCTGGTGGTACTTGGGAACCAGATGAAAGTGCAGATGATGCATGGTATCCCCATAAGCGCCGAAATTGATCTTATCCGGATGAAACAATTCATGAAGAACCTCTGCCGTATGGTTCACATCCTCGATAAACTGCGCCCGTTCTTCCTTCGACAGTCCGGTGATATCATCCACATGTTTTTTACAGGCAACGATCACCCGTCCGCGGTGGCTTTGTTCCTTGAACAGGATCACCTTGGACATGGGGAGTTCGCCGATCTTGATTCCAAAGGCATCCAGCAGTTCTCCTTCTGAACAATAGGAGCAGTTTTTCATTTCATCTGTCATATTTATCCCTACCTTCCTGAATAAAAAGTTACAAACTTAACCCTTATTTTACCCGATTCCCGGGCAACAATCAATATTGGCTGAAGGAGAGTAATCTATAAACCTGATGTAGCCATAGGGTCTTCACCGCTGCGCATAATGCTGAGCAGCTTCATCAGGTCTTTTCTGCGCTCATCCAGTTCTTGTCCCCGATCAGTCTCCAGAACCACTCTTCGTTTTTCATAGGTAATTAAGAGAAAACAATTTTCAATATTAACCAAACTTTAACAAAACTCTGACATTATAAAAATATACCCCTGTTATGATAGGCTTGTCAGTTGGAAAACTGAAGAATAAAAGTCAAAACATAACGGAGGTTATTGAATATGAAAAGCAATATCAAATATCTTGTAACCGGTGCAGCAGGTTTTCTTGGAGGCACCATCTGCCGTCAGCTGATTGAAAGAGGAGAAAGCGTCCGCGCTTTTGTTCTGCCAGGAGATCCGGCAATGAAATTTGTCCCTCAGGAAGCAGAGATCGTGGAAGGAGATCTGACCGATACCGATTCTCTGGAAAGACTTTTCAGTGTAGAGGAAGGCACCGAGACCATTGTACTGCACATTGCCAGTATCGTTTCTGTAAATCCGGATTATTCCTCCAAGGTGATGGAAGTCAATGTGGATGGAACCAAGAATATCATCAGAATGTGTCTCTCCCATCCCGAATGCAGGAAACTGGTCTACTGCTCTTCCACCGGAGCCATTCCGGAAGCAGGTATGGGACAGGCCATCCGGGAAGTGAAACGCTTCGATCCCGACGAAGTGGTGGGCTGCTACAGCCGCAGCAAAGCCATGGCAAGCCAGGAAGTGCTGGACGCCGTACATGATCTCGGGCTTAATGCCTGCATCGTTCATCCCAGCGGAATTATGGGACCGGAAGATTATGCGATCGGCGAAACTACCGGAACCCTGAT
>JAFOIR010000371.1 GCA_017420625.1 Bacillota bacterium | reverse complement strand
AGATGAAATCAGCTCTTTTTTGGGGATCCTTTCTCCGCCTTTGCCCGGATGCAGGAAACGGCAGCCCAGCAATCGAAGAAAGTGATAGACTCCGATGAGTACACTTCTCGGATTGGAACCGGTAATATAACCGGCACCATTCTCGACAGACACAAGAAGCGTATCATCCCAGGGATCGGGGACGATATCAAAGGAATCAGAAAGTCCCAGCCAGAGAACATCCTTCATTTCCGGCTGGTAAGAATCAGACAGGATGCGATCGATCATGCATGACGGATCGATCTTTTTAAGATATCGGGCAAGCTCTTCTGCAGCAAAGCAGACAACAGGATCGGAGCTGATCTGTCCGATCCGGATACGTCGATAAGACATGGCAGCCTCCATCATAGTTAGGATATGCTCTACTTATACAACAACCTGGCAGGAAAGTCAAATTTAGAATTGCAGAATCATTTTGTTTATAGTATAATAATTAAGATGTTGATTATTTTGGAAAGCTGGTGTATCAATGAACTGGAAGGATTATATAGGAACCAAGGATTTTTATAAGCGGATGGCGGCGATCGCGATTCCGATCGCCCTGCAGAGTATGATCACGATCGGCGTCAATATGATGGATACGATCATGGTCGGAACGCTGGGTGAAGTGGCGATCTCAGCGACGGCGCTGGCCAATCAGTTTATCACGATCTATCATATTGCGTGTATGGGTATCGGCATGGGCGCTTCGGTTCTGGTTTCGCGCTATTACGGAATGAAGGATATGGTGTCCCTGAAGAAGGCTATTACGATCATGCTGAGGCTGTGCATCGGATTCGGACTGATCTTTATGCTTCTTTCTGCCATCATTCCGGGCGGCATTATCCGGATGTATACGCCGGATGCCGATGTCATCCGGGAAGGTACCAGATACTTGCAGTGGTCGGTTCCGACGTATCTGCTGCTTGGTATGCTGCTCGATGTCACGCTGGTTCTTCGAAGCATCGGCAAGGCGAAGATCCCGCTGATCTGTTCCATCGTGGGTTTCGTCTCGAATATCTTCTTCAACTGGGTTTTCATCTTCGGACATCTTGGCGCACCGAGAATGGAAGTAGCTGGTGCCGCGCTGGGTACGCTGATCGCTCGTTTCATCGAGTGTTCCATCGTATTGTTCTACTTCTTCTTCAAACAAAAAGAGGTTCGCTACCGGATCCGGGACATCTTCTCCAAATGCGGTGACCTGGTCAGTGAATATCTGAAGATCTCGATCCCGGTCCTCATCAGTGACTCGCTCATGGCTTTCGGTAATACCGCTGTTGCCATGATCATGGGACGAATCGGTTCTTCCTTCGTTTCGGCCAACTCGATCACGACCGTTACACAGCAGCTGACCACTGTTCTGACGCAGGGTATCTCCCAGGCCAGCTGTATCATGACAGGGCACACGCTGGGTGCCGGTGATATTGAAAGAGCACAGAAGGAAGGATATTCCTTCACCTTTGCCGGTGCTGCACTCGGTGTGATCTCCGGTTTGATTGTCCTGCTGATTCGTGAACCGGTTATCGGCATGTACAATATTACGGAGGAAACGATCGGGATCGCCAGACAGCTGATGAATGCGATCGCGCTCATCCTGGTCTTCCAGTCGGCCAACTCGATCCTGACCAAGGGTGTGCTTAGAGGCGGCGGAGATACCAAGTTCCTGATGGCCGGTGATGTGCTGTTTCTGTGGGTCGCTTCGGTTCCGCTTGGCATTCTGGCAGGACTGTATCTGCATCTGCCGGCTTTCTGGATCTACTTCTTCATGAAGATCGATCAGATCCTGAAATGTATCTGGTGCTTCTTCCGTCTGAAGAGCGGAAAATGGATCAAGAGCATCAGCGGCGTACGCAATGACTAAGTCATAGCAGCAAAAAAACGAATAAGAAAAACCGCTTTCCGATTTACGGGAAGCGGTTTTTGTGTACGTGCCAGGGGCACGTTTGCACCTTTCGGTGCACGTTCAGAATGCGTTTACTTACCGGCAACTGGCATTTTGCCCACATAGATGCTCGGAGATCCGAAACGGGTAAAACCGTGCGGGAATCCGCCGAAATCCAGGTCCTTGCCAATCAGACGGATGGACTTAAGTAGTTCATAGAAGTTGCCCGAAACCGTGATTCCATTGACAAAGGTGGTCTTCTTTCCATTCTCCAGACGATAGCCACTGGCCATCAGGGAGAAGTCACCGGTGATGGGATTGAGACCTGCGTGCAGACCGGCCAGATCGGTGATCAGAAGGGCAAGGCCATCTCCGTCTTCCGAAGCCTGTTCATACAGTTTTTCTGCTTCTTTTTCTCCGGGAAGGAGATAGAAGTTGAAGGGAGCGATCTCGACCGGTGCGTAGTAGGAGGCACGGCTTCCGTTTCCGGTCGTTTCCCTGCCGGCCTTCTTTGCGAAGGTCAGGTTGTAGAGAAGGGTCTTGAAAACACCGTTTTCGATGACGTTCTTGCGGTAGGTCGCAACACCTTCACCGTCGAAAGCTGTCTCATATTCCTCATAGAAGGGATCGTCTGTCAGTGTGACGATCTCGGACGCGATCGTCTGATCTTCTTTGCCTGCGAGAAGCGACATACCCTGCTGAGCATTCTTGGCAGAAAAGATTCCGGAGAAAGCAGCCAGAAGAGAAGCAAAACTGGTATTGTAAAAAACGACCGGATAGCTGCCGGAGGGAACCGGAGCACCGCTGATCTTATCCAATGTCTTTTCTACC
Organism: Bacillota bacterium; assembly: GCA_017420625.1. The sequence goes on along the minus strand of JAFOIR010000371.1, from coordinate 16 downwards.
GCTTTCTTCGCCAGTT
>JAFOIR010000370.1 GCA_017420625.1 Bacillota bacterium | reverse complement strand
GGCGAAGTGTTTGTCCTCGGCATGAATATAAGCCCTTATGAGCAGGGGAATCGGTTCAACGTGGATCCGCTGCGGCCGAGAAGGCTCCTGCTTCACAAGCGGGAAATCAGGAAGCTCATCGGTTACATCACGCAGGACGGCTTGACTTTGGTGCCGTTGCGGATGTATATTAACGACCGAGGCAAAGCCAAGGTTGAACTAGCGGTCGCCAGAGGTAAGAAAAACTACGACAAACGCCGTGATATAGCGAAACGCGACGCAGACAGACGGATGCAGCAGGCGAGGAGAAAATAATGCAGAGTTTATTTGACAAATTGGGAAAAGCCGCCTCATCGGCAGCGACGAACGCAGCCAGCAAGGCGGAGGAAATGAGAGAAATCAATCGGCTCAAAGGCGAGCAGAACGAGATGAAGACCGAGTATACTGCGACGAAGAAGAAACTGTCCGAGTACGTGTTCAAGCAGTATCAGGAAGGCAATCTCACTGACAGTGCGCTTCTGGAATTCTGTGATAAGATGCAGGAGCTCAGAGACGGCATCGATGAGTTGGAAGAGGAAATCAAAGCTGTTAAGGCGGAATACGAAGAGAAAGCCTCTGTCAGAGCGGAGGAGAGATTATAACAATCAACAATTGAATACATGGGGATGCACTGGTTTCGACGGGGGTGTGGAAACCGGATAAGCGAGCCGAAGTCGCCCAGTCTTCGTTAAAAAGGGCCGTTAAAGATAAACGCAAAAACTAACAACAATTTCGCACTGGCAGCATAGTTCTGCCCCGCGCGCACGCCTGAGTTCACCTGCAGGCCCAGTGTCGTGCGTCAAACATGCAGGAAAACCTTATGCGTTCTCCCGGCCGCATAAGGGACTAACGGGATAGTCCTCCCGGCAGTTCGTTTCCGGACGGTCAGAAGGGCGAATCTCAAATCGGAAACTGCGCTCGGAGAAATTCCGGTGAAAATGCTTTCGGACATGGGTTCAATTCCCATCATCTCCACCAAAAGTCCCTTACTCGAAAAAATGTCCCTAAAATTTTTAGGGTTCGAGTAAGATTCAATATCAGTGTATTCATTACACGAAGAAAGACCGCATCTGATTTGATTCAGGATGCGGTTTTTTGATGTCGCGATCTTGGCGAGCGCGGTTCCTGTATTCAGTTTTAGTGACCGGTTCAGTTTGGTCAGATTTTCCTTCACCGGCGCGATGATGGAGTTGAACGGTGGCCGGTATTCTTCCTCAATCTCCAGAGGGACTTCCTTGTTGCAGGAAATGTAGATCTTCTCGAAGATGGCCTGATTCATCAACCGTTTGATGGTGTCGCTGGCTCCTTTGTAGAAAGCGGCACAGTCGTCCAGCAGTTCGAGGGAGTCCGTCAGATTTTGTGAGATCTGATCGAAAGTGATATTGTGCTGCTTGATTTCATGATTGATAGCAGCCAGCTCCTTTGTGATCTTTGCCTGTTCCTTCTTTAGAAGCTCCAGCGGAATGGCGTCACTGTAGTGTGCCTCGAGGAGCTTTTCGCTCTTGTGCTCCAGTGCTCGCTTCTGGCCGAGCAGTCCGTCCATCTCTGCATCGTACTTTTCCTTTTCCTTCGCTATGACATTCTGCAGTTCTTCCTCAACGGCCACCCGGACTTCATGCGGCAGTTGGATGTTCTCGTACAACTGCTCGATCTTCCTCTCAACTTCTCCGATGAGGACGTATTTGGTCTTGCAGTCCTTATGCCGTTTACTATGGCGTCCGGAGCAGACGAAGTAAGGGTATATGGTTCCGGTCTTTGACCTCTCATTGCTAACTAACATTCGTGATCCGCAATAAGCACAGTAGACCGTGCCCTTCAGGAAATGTGGATGCTTGTTGCTGCGCTCCCCGTTGACTCTGGAAGCCAAGATAATCTGGATCTTATCCCATGTGGCTGCATCCACCAAAGGCTCATGTGCGCCGGGATATTCGACGCCTTGATAGGTGACGATGCCCTTGTAGTAAGGATTTGCTAATACCTTGAAGAGAGTCTTAGCCGGGATCGGCTTGGAAGGCATCCTTGCCGTCGACCGGGTGTTGAGTCCGCAGGCGGCGAGGTATTCAGCAAGGTTCTCCACTGTCCATTCACCGGATGCGTATTCTTCGAAGGCCAGCTTGATCAGCGGTGCCCGATCCTCATCAATCTGGACGGTACGTTCCTCACGGCCTTTGTCATCAACCAGCCTGACGTTCTTGTATCCGATGGGAGCCCGACCAACCGTGCCGCCGCCCTTGATCTTTTCACCCATGCCTTTCTTTACTTCGGCTGCAAGGTTTTGTGAATAAAACTCCGCGATGGAGCTCATGATACCATGCAGCAGCATGCCGGATGGCGTCTCATCAATGCTCTCAGATGTGGATACCAGTTGGACTCCGCATTCCCGGAGCACCTTCATGATCTCCGCGTCGTCCTCGCGGTTTCGTGCCAGACGGTCGACCTTGTGGACGATCACGTAATCAACTCGCTCGGCATTTTCCTTCACATATTCCAGCATCGCTTGAAGCTGTGGCCTGTCTGCTGACTTGGCGGATGCACCTCTGTCTACAAACTCTTTACCAACCATCGCTCCAAGCGACTTTGCTTTATTCTTGTTGGCTTCGCGCTGGGCAGGGATGGAGAATCCTTCATCGTGTCCGCCGCCTCGTTCTGCCTGTCCTCTGGTGGACACACGCAGGTAGGATACGGCGAACTTCGGAGTCATGGATTCCATAAAAGCCTGCGCTGCATTAGCCATCATTGCTGTATTGCCCATAGGCTATTCCTCCTTCCTTTTGTCATCACATATTAGCTCTGTTCCGGGAATATATCCACTCATTTAGAGGCTGAATCACAAGGTTTTTCGGGCTTTTCCGAGTCCTTCTCAGCGGCCTCCCTTGCCGCCAGCAGTACGGCCTGACAGAGCCTGTGCACGTTGATCTGCTCGCGGTATTCCGGGATGAGGCGGACTTCCTGTTTGACTTTCGGCTGTTTTCTTCTTGGCATGACAGCACCTCCTTCGTAGTACGGACATTCAGAAGGCACTTTGATGGGGTGCTTCTGAAAGTTCTTCACTATCCACTGGAGGTAAGGAGGGCGATTTGACGAAAAAAAGAGCCGCCTGCAGGCATGATGCCCACAAGCGGTGAGAAAGAATTATGACAGCATTTCATTGACTCTTTTCTGAACGGCATTGTAATCATATCCGGCAGCGGTGAGCTTCTGTTTACGTTCCTCACCGTTACCCCATTTGCCAGCGATCACTTCCTTGGCGAGGGTGTCGATGGACTTCTTGGAAGAAGAACTGGTCTTTACATCGTACTGCGTCAGCTTCCACTTTTCGATGATACTGCAGAGCTTATCGACATAGGTGAGGCTGGTCGCATAACCACCGTCCTTAATGATTTTTGCCGCCTTCTTGTAATCCTTACAGCCCTTCAGACCAGCATATCTTTTCTTGCTGCCGTTCTTGGCACCGAGCAGGTAGGCGGAGTGATCCGCAATGGAATCCTCAACAGAAGGATACTTCCTGAAGTCGGCAGTGATGGTGGTGTAGCTGCCGTCTTTGTTCTGTTCCTTTGTCTTCTTGGTGTAGATGGACTTGCCATCCCACACGGAGCCAGACCATGTGTTGCCGGACAGAGACTTCTTCATACCAAAGCAGTTATTGGCTTTCTGCGCCAGCTCGGATTTGCCATAGCCGGACTCCAGAATAAACTGCGCGAGGGAGACAGAGGCAAGGATGCCGGATTTCTTCATATCTGCTGTAAAGAGCGCACCGACTTTCTTAATCACATCCGCATCGGACAGATCCTTAAGGCTGGATGCCTTGAGCACCGATGAGGGCTTTGTCTCTGATCCAGCGAGCTGCTTTGTGACCTCTGTGGCCAGTTTGCCGAGCCTGCTGTAGAGCCAGTTGCCCGGGCATGACTTGTTAGCAAACCAGCGGTGCACCGTCAAGATCATCTCATCAGACTTCGGCACATAGTTCAGCGCCTTGCTCTTATTGCTGATCCAGAGCAGTTTCTTCTTTCCGTTGCGTTTGCAGATATCCACACAGAGCTTGACCAGCGTCGCATAGACCTTGCTGTTCATCGTGTACGGTTCCTTGGTATCGGAAGCGCACTCGATCGTCACGGCTCGCTGGTCATTGGCATTAGAGGAAGAGCACCATGAACGGTTTTTCTCCTCAACGTAGAGACCGACACGGCCATCCTTATCGATCCCGTAATTGCTGGAGGCCTGAGTGGATGTCTTTGCAAACCAGCTTCCGAGGCCTTCTGCGGTACACTGGCCAACGACACAGTGGGGTGTAATGCGGTCGATGGCATGGGTTCTCTTTCCGGAGTGATTCGGGGAGAGCTTCTTGTAGACGACCAGCTTGCTGTTTGTATATCCCATTACTGATCACCATCCTTTCCGGCACGGTCATGGAGCTGTTCCAGAACAGTCTTAAGCTGCTCTGGAATCGGCAGCCCGAGATGACCGGCGTTCTCCAGAAGGCTCACACCTTCAT
>JAFOIR010000369.1 GCA_017420625.1 Bacillota bacterium | reverse complement strand
CTGCAGCGTCTGAGGGTTCGGACCGATGCAGTTGAATACGGCCCACGCATTCCTTGGAAACTCGTAGACCACCATTCCCTCCGGTACAGCTCCGCCCGTGTACTTGCCCGCGATCAGATAGCGGAACTTGCCTCCGCCGATATCGTCGATGCAGACGCCATATTCCCCGATGCAGTTGTCCACCAGGGCCTGCTCATAGGGATTCGCCGGTGCATTTCCCGCATAAACACGGTTGGCATACTTCTCACAGATCTCATTCCAGAACTTCGGTATTTCTGCATAAGCAGTTTCATTATCGAAAACCTTCTGAAAACCGATAACCTTGAACGGAAACATGGGCGACATTTTAACATCCATTTGACTGCCTCCTTGTACCGATAATTTGATTGTCAAGGGAAGAAAGACTTTTCCGGCGGCCCCGTCACGGACCTGCGAAGGTGTGACACCGTGAAAACGGGAGAAAGCCTTTGTAAAACTTTCCGGCGTTTCATACCCGTACCGAAATGCAATGTCGATCACTCTGTCATCCGTCTCCTTCAGATCCAGGGCCGCCTGGTACAGTCTGCGGTTTCGCATGTATTCTCCGATTCCGCAGCCGGTCATCAGCGAAAAGCCCCTCTGAAGAAAGAACGGGGAAAGATACACCTGATCCGCCACATCCTGCGCACTGATGTCGTCGGTCAGATGCTCTTCCATATACTCGATCGCTGTACGAATACTGATAAGCCACTCCATCGGCGGATCCTCCGTCCCTTGATGGGATCATTGTATCTCTCATGGCGGAAATTGTCCTGTCATTTCCTGCCCGGATCTGTCCGGCCGTTATCCCTTTCGGATCGGGTGCCGAATCACCGTCTTCCGCTTTTCCGGCGAAACCTTTCTTGCGTCGCTCAGATAGATCTCATGGTGCATTCTCTGACTTGTTATGTCCAGAACATATCCCTGGGTCTCCATGTACTCATGCATCCGGGCAACCGTTGCGGGTTCATCGTCATAGGAACCTAAACCAATAAATAATTATTCAGGAGAATATATATTGCTACGAAGCGTTTCTGCAAAAAGCCTTACCGCAGGCGACAGTACCTGATAACGTTTCCATATCAGCGTGCCTGTGACTGCAACAGCCGGGGAAAGCGGACGAAAACAGAGAGAGCTGTCTCCATCCACGTTAATGAGTTTATCAAAACCCAAAGCATAACCCAACCCATCCTCCACCAGCAGAGAAGCGTTATAGATTAGGTTGTAGGTTGCCGCAATGTGCGGTTGCCTTCCCATAAGACCATGGATCATCTCTCCGGATGCACGGGAAATAATCAACGGCTTGTCTTCCAGATCTGCCAGCGTGATAACATTCCGTTCCGCCAGTTCGCTGTCCCGGCGCATCAGCACGCCAAAACGATCCTCCTGGGGCAGCGTCAGGCTGTGATACTGTGAACGATCCACCTCACTGAAGATCAGCGCAAAATCAAGAAGCCCGTTGTTGAGCTGCTCCATCAGATCCCGGGTATCCCCGCTGACGACATGAAAACGCACTTCCGGGTGCTCTTGTGCGATCTGGGCGGCAACGCTGGAAAGAAAGTGAAAGGCATGGGATTCCCCGGCACCGATGTTGACCTCTCCGGTGATTCGGTCCTTTGCCTGCGTAAGCTCTGCCTCGGTCAACTGCATAAGGCGCAGCATCTCCTCGGCTCGGCGTCGCAGGATCATACCTTCTTCTGTCAGCGTGATTCTGCGGTTACCGCGCTCAAAAAGAGACACGCCGAGATCTTCCTCCAGTTCCTTCATCTGCCTTGACAGCGAAGGCTGTGCAACGTGCAGAGATTCCGCTGCGCCGGAAATCGTTCCTTCCCGTACAACAGCCAGGTAATACTGCATGGTCCGGATATCCATAGAAACACCCCCTTTGCAGCTATTCCTATCCAATTTTAGCATAGGAGGGCATAGAAAACAAGTATTTGAATATATCAGGGCTTTTGAATATAATAAATGCGTCAAACAAAACTTTACAAGATAGGAAGGAATGGCTTGCAGTGATAAAAGCAGAAGAATTGATCCTCACCCAGAAATGGGATAAAGTGTTCCCCAAAAGCGAAGCGGTTGTTCATAGCAAGGTGACATTTGTCAATCACTTCGGCATCACGCTGGCGGCAGATATGTATGTTCCGAAGAATGCGAACAGAAAACTCCCCGCAATCGCTGTGTCAGGTCCGTTCGGTGCCTGCAAGGAGCAGTCCTCCGGCCTGTATGCGCAGGAAATGGCGAAACGCGGTTTTCTCGCCATTGCGTTCGACCCCTCTTTTACCGGCGAGTCCGGCGGATATCCCAGAGCCATGCACTCCCCGGATATCGATGTAGAAGACTTCCAGGCTGCGGTGGATTTTCTGTGTGTGCAGAAGAATGTCGATCCCGAGCGCATCGGAATCATCGGTATATGCGGCTGGGGCGGCATGGCACTGCAGACAGCTTGTGTCGATACCAGAATTAAGGCTACGGTGACCTCCACCATGTACGACATGTCTCGTGTTGCCGGCAACGGTTACTTTGATGCGGCGGACAACGAGGAAGCCCGGCATCAGATGCGGCTCGCTGTCAACGCCCAGCGGACGAGGGACTATCTCAGCGGCGATTACGCCAGGCAGGGCGGCGTAGTCGATCCGCTTCCGGAAGATGCTCCTTACTTTGTGAAGGACTATTACGACTATTACAAGACTCCGCGCGGATATCACCCCCGGTCTCTGAACTCCAACGACGGCTGGACGGTCAACACGAACACCTCGCTGATGAACACAAGGCTCTTTACCTATTCCAAAGAGATCCGCAGCGCCGTGCTGATGATCCATGGCGACAAGGCGCATTCCTGTTATATGAGCCGTGACGCTTACGCCGATATGGTGAAGGACAGCAAGTACGCGGACAACAAGGAGCTTTATATCATCCCCGGTGCGTCTCACACCGACCTTTATGATGGGGGCGGCAAAAATGCGATCCCATTCGATAAGATTGAAAGCTTCTTTGAGACCTATATGAAATGAAAAGGGCAGCTATGCCGAGCGAGAACGAGATCAGAGAGAACCTCACGGATGCGGGCTGCAGCAGGGATGAAACGGAATCCATACTCACCTGCATTCGCTTCGGGGATATAAAAGCGGCGGAAAAAATCATAGCCGCAAGTCGTAAGAAGCAGCTCCAAAAGCTGCACGAAAGCCAGAGATGTATAGACCGACTGGATTATCTTTGTTTTCAAATGAGGAGCATATGATGAGTAAAAGAATCGTGATCATATCCACCAGCCCACGCAGAAACAGCAACTCTGAGGCGCTGGCCAATGCGTTTGCCAAGGGAGCTGCAGAAAGCGGAAACGACATTGAAGTGATTAGCCTCCGCGGAAAGGACATGCATTTCTGTCTTGGCTGCTTCGCCTGCCAGAAGACCGGTAAATGTGTTATCAAGGACGACATGAATGAAATCGTTCCCAAGATGGAACACGCCGATGTGTTGGTCTTCGCCACACCGATCTATTATTACGAAATGAGTGGACAGATGAAGACTCTGCTTGACCGTGCAAATCCGCTGTTTGTTTCAGACTATCGTTTTCGCGACGTGTACTTTCTCTCCTCTGCTGCGGAGGATGAAGACTTCGTTCCTCAACGAGCACAGAGTGGCCTTGAAGGATGGATCGAGTGCTTTGAAAAGGCGCACCTGACAGGCTCCGTGTTTGGCGGTGGCGTGACAGATGTCGGAGAGATCAAGGGTCACCACGCCTTGGCAGAGGCCTATGAGATGGGGAAGGCGATCCGATGATTAAAAGAATCCTGTGGATCCTGTTGCTTGCCTGTTTCCTGACGGGTTGCGGCCCTCAGAGTGCAGTGCCGACTGTGGGAGCGCAGGAAACGCCCGTCCCAACTACGGAACCGACAGCACAGCAGTTTGAGTCGGAGAGCCTGACGGAAGCAACACCGGTATTGGAAGCGAAGCAGACAGAGATAACAGAGGAGGCTGAGGCGGTCCTGAAGCTGAAGATCAATAACACAGTTGTTGAAGTCCTGTGGGAAGACAACGAGTCGGTCGAGGCGCTTTTCAATCTTGTTTCGGCAGAGCCCCTTACGATCAGCATGTCGATGTACGGAGGTTTTGAACAAGTCGGCTCAATCGGATCGAGCCTTCCGCGAAACGACGTACAGACAACGACATCTGCGGGGGATATTGTGCTGTATTCCGGCAGCCAGATCGTCATCTTCTACGGCTCCAACTCCTGGGCATATACAAGACTCGGAAGGATCCAGGGCTTGTCTGCAAACGAACTGGATGAGCTGCTCGGGAATGGTGCAGTTTCACTAACACTGTATACGGAAGATTGAGCAAATTCTCTGGTGAGGAAGAAACCATATAAACCTTCTGGCGCACCTTGAGATATGCCAAAAAGTATAGGGGGTGGGTGCAAATTCAGAACGCCCAGCCTGAGACCAAAAGCCGAATAAAAAGAAAAAGCGAGACAGCCAGATGCAAGATTGCACTCACCTGTCTCGCTTTGCCCTTGTATCAACGGTTTTCCCTATGCAGAAACGCAAAAAAGTACACAGGCTATTGTATCATAGTCTGTGTACCAATGTGGCTAAAGATTGCTGTTTCAACAAAAAAGGTTAATCGTTATTCTTCACACCAAGTCAGATCAGATGCGCTTTATTAGATGTGCTTTGCTTTCACATCCCAATGAACTAATCTTTTTCCGTCTCATCATAGACATGTTTT
>JAFOIR010000041.1 GCA_017420625.1 Bacillota bacterium | reverse complement strand
GTCTTCCGCCTTTGCCGCTTCCTTGGAGGCATCGGTATCCAGAGATTCATGTCCGTTGGCTGCTGCATTTCTTACTTCATAGATATACTGAAGGGCTTCCAGGCTCCAGCCGGGGAAGTTTTCGCTTCCGTCTTCTTTTAATCCGGACATCGCATCCATATCCGGCCAGTTTTTATACCAGTCGGTCCGAAGGGCGACAAAGGCGCCTTCCGGTATCTCGCCGTATTTGGCTTCATAATCTTTGATATCCTCTACGCTGACTGCGTAGGTCGGATCTTCCGCGACTTTGCCGGAGATATCGATGACGCAGAGAGGGAAGACGCCGTCGCACACGCCATAACTTTCAGAAAGCGGTGCTTCCTTGATGAAGTGCCCGGGGAAGTCGATATGGGTTCCGAACTGTCCCGGGAACTTAAAGGTCTGAATCCTGCATTCCAGGATGGGGTTTCCCCAGTCAAATACCGTTCTGGCAATGTCCACAACGCCTTCCGGCATTCCGGACCAGACCGGACTGTCATTATTCATCGAGTGTGACAGCTCGACCCACTTGTAGTTTTTGGCTTTTTTCAGTGCGTCCCAAAGTTTATACATATCGTACCTCCTCTGATTGATTCATTTATTGTATCATTCTTTTATGGTGTTGAACAGCCTGAAATTCCGATTCCCGAGGAAGTGGCACTTTTGTGATATGGAAAGGCAGTTGGCTGTTGCTGAAATGGCTGAACATAGCGTATAATGGTGGCAGATATCGAACATCATCCTTTACTTCAGAAAGGAGTTTTTTATGAGTATTCCCTGTGTCAAACGCGATGAGAAGGGTATTTACACCTTGTATGTCAACGATCAGCCGTTCTTCATGAGAAGCGGTGAGATCCACAACTCCAGTGCCTCTAATCTCACCTTTATGAAAGAAAAGCTCTGGCCGGCGCTTCGCGGGCTGAACATGAACTCGGTCATTGTTCCTCTCTACTGGGAGCTGATCGAGCCGGAGGACGGCAAGTTTGACTTTACCACGCTGGACGGCATCATTCATCAGGCCAGAGAAGAAGAGATGAAACTCTGCTTCTTGTGGTTCGGTCTTTGGAAAAATGCTGAGTCCATGTATGTTCCTGCCTGGGTAAAGAAGGATCCAAAAACCTACTTCCGGGCGCAGAAGGTCAACGGTGACCGGATGACGACGATCTCTCCGCTTTGTCAGGCTGCGGTAGAACGTGACCGTCAGGCTTTTACCGCTGTCATGGGCCGCATCCTCGAACTGGATGAAGAAGAAAACACGGTACTTGTGATGCAGGTGGAAAACGAGATCGGCCTGTTGGGCACGGATCGGGATTACAGCCCTACAGCAAATGATGCTTTCTTTGCACCGATCCCTGAGAAGCTGGCCAAAGCTCTCGGCCGGCAGGGCACATGGGAAGAAGTGTTCGGCGAAAATGCCGGTGAATGCTTTATGGCCTGGTACTTCGGATCGGCTGTCGAAACGATCGCCTCTTCCGGCAAAGCTGTCTATGATCTTCCCTGCTATGCGAATGCCTGGCTGAAACAAAGTCCCTGGTTCCCGGGTTCTTATCCTTCCGGCGGTCCCGTACCTGAAGTGCACCCGGTCTGGCGAGCAGCGGCTCCTTCACTTTTCGCCTTTGGCCCGGATATCTACGTGCCTTACTGCGCCGATGTGATGGATGAGTATACCTCTTCCGACAATCCTTTGTTTATCCCGGAGATCCGCAAGGACGCCGTGGCCTCTTCCTATGCGCTCTATGCTTTTGGCGCCAAGAACGCGATCTGCTTCTCTCCCTTTGGCATTGAGGATCTGAATCTCGATCCGGATCAGCTGGATAAACCGCCCATGGAGCTGATGATCGCTCTGAATATTGATCCTTCCGCTTTCGACATTACCGGCAGCCGTGCCTGCCTTTCCGCTACCTACGGTCTGCTGAAAGAGCTCGAGCCGCTGCTTCTTCAGTACCGCGGGACCAGCCGCCTTCAGACCTGCGTTCGCCATGGTGAAACAGATTACAGCGCTTTCCAGCGTTTTGACCGCTATGATCTTTCGATTTCCTACGGTCCCCGTCAGTCCGGCAAACCACTGGGTGCCTGCCTGACGCTGGAACTCAGTGAAAACCGGTTCCTGCTGGTAGGGCTGAATTGCAGCGTGAAGTTCAGTGTAAAGCCGGGCGTCAACAAGCAGCTTGATTTCCTGAAGCTGGAAGACGGCCGCGTGGAAAACGGCAAGTGGGTTTCTGAGCACCTGCTGAACGGTGACGAAAAGATGAATCTTCGCTTCGGTGATCTGCCCAAGGCCATGATTGTGGAGCTGTATCAGTTCTAAAAGGCACTTTTCTGGCTTTTCGGGCTTCTGGCTCTTGGCATTTTCTAGTTTTTTTGGGGTTTTTGACCGACAGCCGGCATTTTGGGCGGCCATCGTCGGTCAGATGCTTCTCTTTTCTATGATTTGACCGATGGCCGACTTTTGGGGCGGCCATCGTCGGTCAGATGCCTCTCTTTTCTGTGATTTGACCAATGGCCGACTCGCTGGTTCGGTCAAATGCGATCTTTTCTGAATTTTGACCGACGTGTCGGTCAAGACGTTATAAAAACAAGCTGGTGACCGAAACCTTTCCAGATTATTCGGTCACCAGTATTTTTTTCTGCACTTCTGACCGACAAATTCGGTCATATGAGGAAATATCGATTATCTGACCGACACCCGTCGGTCGAAAGACCCTTTAAATTGTTTTCTGACCGGCCTGTCGGTCAGAAAAGACATTTCTGTTATATTGACCGACGCCGCAGCTTGCTCCTTCGGTCGGATAAGAAGGTTTGCCGCATTTTGACCGACGTGTCGGTCAAAATTGCTATTTCAAGGTTGAACGACCAACGCCCGACAATCAGTGCTGATCGATCAAAAAGCTATGTAAAGCGGCAGCCGGTCAACTCTTCACTCAGCTCAAACAAGCGTTTCGCTGCGACCGGGTCCTTGGCCTGTTTGGCGGGTTTCGTTATCTTGCAGCGGTAGAAGTATCCACCAGTGATGTTGCTGACGGAATCATCCGTTGCCAGAAAGACCGCTGTTCTCGCACCTTCTTCCGGTGTCAGGAAAAATGGTTTCAGCATGCTGGTAATCGTCTTGCCGAATCCGGTTTCGCGATCAATGCCCATGTTGGTGGCAACGGCGCCCGGATGGCAGCAGTTGACGGTGATCTTTCGGCTTTTCAGCCGTTTGGCAAGCTCTCTCGTAAACAGAACATTGGCCAACTTGCTCTGGGAGTAGGCTGTGACGACATTGAAATCTTTGGTCAGATTGATGTCGTCAAAGTGGATCTTTCCCACTTTATGAGCGCCGGAGGCGACGTTCACGATTCGGGCGCCGGCACTCATCATGTCTAAAAGCTCCAAGGTCAGCAGAAAGTGGCCGAGGTGATTGATGCCGAACTGCCGCTCGATCCCCTCTTTCGTTTCCTGCCGGTCAAGGGCGATAAAGCCGGCGTTATTCACGAGGATATCGACATGTCCGTACTTTTCCCGAACTTCTTTTGCAAATGCTCTGATCGAAGAATAGTCCCCCAGATCACACAGGATCAGGTCAAGTTTCCGATCAGGGTTGTCTTTCAACTGTTCCAGTGCCTGACGGCCGCGTTCTTCGCTGCGGCAGAGCATGATCACACATGCGCCGGCATCGCTGAGTGCACGGACGGTTGCCAGTCCCATTCCGGAGTTGGCACCGGTTACAACAGCAATTCTTCCTTTCAGTTTTTCCATTTCCTTTTCCTTCCTCGTTTCGTGCAGTTCTGTTTTCTTTGATCTCATTATAGATGGACGAAATCCTTATTTCAAGGCTTCTGCCAAAGTGTCAAGCCTTCTGAATCCGCTTGACAGGAATAAAAGGGCCGGGTATAATACTTTCGATCTGATTTTAAATATTATATCAAGGAGTATTCTCTATTATGTCGAATTACATCATCGCAACCTCGTCTACCTCGGATCTGCCCCGTACCTGGCTGGATCAGCACCAGATTCCCTTCATTGCCTATACCTACACGGTAGGAGAAGAGGTGTTTGAAGACGACTGCCGCGAGGAAAGTCGCCAGAAAGTCTACGAATCCATGCGAAAGGGTGCTTTCCTGAAGACTGCGATGATCAATGAATATACCTATATGGATTTCTTCCGCGGTCTGATGCAGGATGGCAAGAACGTGATCTTTCTGGATATGTCTCAGAAAATGTCCGCCTCCTACACGAACTGCATGCATGCAGCCGAAGAGATTCGCAAAGAATTTCCTGAGCAGACACTTTATGTCATGGATACGCTGTGCATCTCCGGCGGTCTGGGACTGCTGGTCGAGGCGATGGTCCTCAGAATGGAAAGCGGGATGAGCTTTGAAGACGTGATCGCCTGGGGTGAAGAGAACAAACTGAAGATCGCGCATCGCTTTACGGTGGATGATCTGAAATATCTGAAGATGGGCGGCCGGGTTTCGAACGCCTCGGCCCTGGTCGGTTCTCTTCTCAACATCAAGCCGGTTCTGTATGTGCCGGACGGCGGTACGCTGGACGTCGTGAAGAAAGCCCGCGGCCGTAAGGCAGCTGTGCAGGAGATCATCTCCGGTGTCCTTCACGATCTTTCCCGGATCGACCCGACAGATCTGACGATGCACATTCTTCACGCAGACTGCAAAGCCGATGCCGAGACCGTGGAGGCCGCTGTTCGAAAGGCTTATCCGATGGTTGGAAGGATTACCATTACACAGCTTGGCGTAGTCATCGGTGCGCACTGCGGACCGGGACTTCTGACCGTTTTCTATCTCTGCGACGGACGTCATCCGGCGTAGTTTCCGACAATATCATACGCATCATCACGAGGCGCCTTTCGATAGGAAGGTGCCTTTCATTGTTTTCATGGAGGGATTCTCAGCTTTGATATTCGTTTTCAGAATATTAGGATATGCAATATAGTCATTCGCTATTTTCTGTTTCATCGGTTACAATATGAACAGAAGTATAAATGATCTGAACAAAGAAAGCAGGTACATCGATTGAAACGAAAAATCACTTTAGCATGCCTTCTTGTGCTGTCCTTACTCATTGTTCTGACAGCCTGCAAGGCAAACCAGGATACGCTGCCTTCTGATATCGAGCAAACCAGTACCGAAGAGGAATCTTCGGCAGTTCTGCCCGAGGAATCGACGGAACAAGAAGAGCCTTCGGCAGCTTTGCCCGAGCAGTCGGAAAAACAGGAAGATGAGCCTTCAGCCACTTTGCCCGAGGAATCAGTAGAACAGGAAGAAGAAACTTCATCTCCGGAATCAGAACAACCCACTGCAGAAGAAGAGGAGGAAAGCGAAAAAATGATGCAGATGAGAATTGATGATGTGTTGGTAAATGTAGAATGGGAAGACAACGAGTCCGTGGAAGCACTGAAAGCTCTGTGCGAAAATGAACCGCTGGTCATTCAGATGTCCATGTACGGTGGATTTGAGCAGGTTGGTCCGATTGGCCAGCGCCTGCCTTCCGACGATGTGCAGACTACCACGGCAGCCGGGGATATCGTGCTCTATTCTTCCAGCCAGATCGTAGTATTCTATGGTTCTAATTCCTGGGCTTATACCCGGCTTGGTCATATCACCGATCAGGATGCATCCGCAATGGCGACGCTTCTTGGCAACGGCGATGTGACGATCACGATCAGTTTGGAGGAAGTCAAATGAAGATTTTAGTTTTGAACGGAAGCCCTCACCTGAACGGAGCAACCTCAGACATGGTCGGTGCCTTTGCCAAAGGCGCACAGGAAGCCGGTCATGAAGTAAACGTGATCAACGTCGCTCATAAAAACATCCGTGGATGTATGGCCTGTGAATACTGTCGGGAAAAGGAAAAAGGGATCTGCATCCAGAAGGATGATATGCAGGACATCTACCCTGAGATCTTGTCTTCCGATATGGTAGTCTTTGCTTCTCCCATCTACTACTTCACCCTTTCAGCCCAGCTGCAGGCAGCGATTCATCGCACCTACTCCATTGATATTCCGAAGAATGTAAAAAAAGTTGCGCTGATCATGAGTTCCGGCAGTCCCTATGTATACAGAGCTGCCATCACACAGTACTATCAGTCCATCGTAGAGTATTGGGGCGTAGAGAACGCCGGGATTTTCACAGCCAACGGCAAACAGAACAAGTCAGAG
>JAFOIR010000368.1 GCA_017420625.1 Bacillota bacterium | reverse complement strand
TCAGCTGGCTGTTCTCCTTTTTCTTTCAAAGACAGAAGGATCTTTTCCGCCGCCTCTTCCGGGGATGTGATCTCTACTCGCTCATCTGCCGTAGCAAGATAGACTGCATACCGATCGTGATAAAGATCAAACAGTTTTTCTCTGGTATCTGCCAGCGGCCGCTCCTCGGATACTTCGATCAGCGCAGGATCCCGGTCCAGAAAATAGATTCGTCCGCTCTGATGAAGGGCTCTTACGTTTTCTCTTCTCAGGATCGCGCCGCCTCCGATCGAAAGGATCTGCCCCGGAGCGCCGGCGACTTCCCGGATCACTTCACTTTCCAGATTGCGGAAATACAGTTCCCCGTAACGTGAGAAGATTTCCCGGATCGTTATACCAGTCCGCTTAACGATCACCTCATCGGTGTCGATGAGCGGACGGCCTGTTTTCTCCGCGAGGATCCGGCTGACCGCTGATTTGCCGCTTCCGGGCATTCCCGACAGGACGATATTCCAGTCTTTGCCTTCTGTGATCGTACCGGCACCCAGGGTTCGCTGATAATCCTTTGAAAGGTCCAGTATGTTCCGGAGAAAAGCGCGATAATAGGGCCGAAGGGCTGGCTCGTCGATCCACATGGCATTGTCTTCCAGCATCTGCTGTTCCCGTTCCGGGACATAGATCGGCAGTTTGTTGGCCTTCTTGTAGGCCGATGCCGCTGCTGACTGCTTCATTCTTTCTTCAAACAGCGCAGCCATCTTTCGATCGATCTCATCGATGGCCTGCCGGATCTTTCCAAGTTCGCTCATTCTTGTCTCCTTGTATCATGCTCTTTCATCCGAAACCCGGATCACATACATAGTCAGCATACCACAACAGCCTGGAGAATACAATCTTTCTAAATCCCTCTTGACAGAAAGAATTTAACAGGATATAATTGTTAAGCTTGAAACCGCATTTGATTGCGGCATATCAGGAGAATCGGAATGTGGCTCAGTTTGGTAGAGCGCTGCGTTCGGGACGCAGAGGCCGCAGGTTCAAATCCTGTCATTCCGACTGGACGGGGCTGTCAGAGATGACAGCCCCTGTTTTTTACCCGAGCACTTCAGCGGGTCGCTGTGCTGAAGTGTCAAAGAGAAGAGAGGAGTTATCCATGAAATTCAAAGACATGCCCTATGAGCGTCCGGACGTGGAAGCGATTAAAAAGCAGCTCCAGGAACAGACGGAAAACCTGAAAAAAGCGGAGAACTATGAGGCTGCCCGGAATATTTTCCTGGCCAATGATCAGCTGGGCCGCCACATCAGCACACTCTCCAGCCTGGCCGAAGTGCGTCACAGTATCGATACCCGCGACGCTTTCTACGAAGAAGAAGCCAAGTTCTGGGCTTCTGCATCGCCAGAGCTTGCTGAATATTCCCAGGCCTTTACCAAGGCTCTTCTGGAGTCTCCTTTCCGTCCGGATTTTGAGAAGGAATACGGCGATCTGATGTTTGTCAATGCTGAGATCGCGCTCAAATCTTTCTCCCCGGAGATCATTCCTGAACTGCAGAAAGAAAATGAGCTGACGATGGAATACAGCAAACTGATCGCCAGTGCGCAGGTTCCTTTTGAGGGAAAGACCTATACACTCGCTCAGCTTGGTCCCTTCAAGACCGGTGCCGACGACGCGGTACGTCTGGCTGCCTGGAAAGCGGACGGAACCTGGTACAAGGAGCATCAGGCAGAGCTTGACCGGATCTACGACGAACTCGTTCATCTGCGTGATCAGATGGGCAAAAAGCTTGGCTACGAGAACTACCTGCCGCTCGGCTATTACCGGATGAACCGCAACTGCTATACAAAGGAAGATGTGGCAAAATTCCGCGAAGCAGTCATCCGGTACATCGTTCCCATTGCGGATGAGATCTATCATCATCAGGCAGAGCGTCTGGGCAAGACTTATCCGATGAGCTTTGCTGACAACGCGCTGGAGTTCCGTTCCGGCAATCCGCGCCCCTGCGGCAGTGCAGACGATATCCTGGCACACGGTTTGAAATTCTATACGGAGCTTTCCCCTGAGACGGCTGTCTTCTTCAAAAGAATGATGGACGATGAACTGCTGGATGTCCTGGCGAAGGACGGCAAGCAGGCCGGCGGCTACTGCACCGGTTTCCCGGATTATTCCGTGCCCTTCATCTTCGCGAACTTCAATGGTACCCAGGGCGACGTTTCGGTGGTCACCCACGAAGCCGGTCATGCCTTTGCTGCCTGGGAAAACGTTGACCGTGTTCCCGCCGAATATTGCTGGCCCAGTATGGAAGCCTGCGAAGTTCATTCCATGAGCATGGAATTCTTCGCCTGGCCCTGGGCAGAAGGTTTCTTCGGCAAAGACACCCGTAAATTCTACTACAGCCATCTGGCCGAAGCCCTGACCTTCATCCCCTACGGAACGATGGTCGATCACTTCCAGCACGTCGTTTATGAGCATCCGAAATATACGCCGGCGAAACGTCACGCTGCCTGGAAAGAGTTGCTCGGCATCTACATGCCCTGGCAGAAGCTGGACGGCGACATCCCGTTCTACTCAGAAGGCGAAGGCTGGCAGAGGCAGCTGCACATCTATACCTCTCCGCTTTACTACATCGACTACTGTCTGGCACAGACCGTTTCTCTCGAATACTGGGCAATGATCCAGTCCGATTTCAAGAATGCCTGGGCTCATTACATGGCCTACACGAAGCAGGGCGGCACCCATACTTTCACCGATCTTCTGAAGAACGCCGGTATGGACAGTCCCTTCGAAGGCGATACCTTAAAGACAGTTGCCGAAGCTGCCAAGAAATGGCTCGATGCCTACGACATGACCGGGATCGAATAAGAACACAAAAACAAGCGTCCGGAAGATCGCTTTAAAAGGCGATTTTCCGGACGCTTTTTTCACAGCACTTTGTCACTGATCAGATATCCAGTGCTGCGTGATGTCCCTGATAGGTAGCCTTGGTGATGGTACCAACGCTGTTGGCATCTCCGATCACGCGGACGAAGGGTGCACAGTCGATCAGTTCTTCCACGATCTTCTGATTCGGCCGCTGTCCAAGGGCACAGATGACCGTCGTTCCCGGAACGAGAACTTTTTCTCCTGCCTTCGTTTCGCACCAGATACCCTCACTGGTCACTTCCAGGCCGCGGTATCCGGTGTGTACCGTACAGAACTTTCCAAGTTTTTCCAGAAGCAGCGGCCGCTGGCGGATGACCGCATCGAGGGCCACGTCATCTCTCATCTCGACAAGATGGACCTGTTTGCCTTCCATTCCCATATGAACCGCACATTCTGCACCGGAAATTCCGCCGCCAAAGACAACTACGCTGTCTGTGACAGGTTTCTCATGTTTATACAGGTCATTGACCACTATCACGTTTTCCCCATCCAGTCCCGGGATCGCCGGACGAAGCGGAGAAGAGCCCACCGCAATGATCAGTGCATCCGGTTGATAGGCTTCAGCAAATTCTTTCGTTACTTCCTGGCCGGTAAGGATCTTGGCACCTGCTTTTTCAGCCAGTATCCGTAAGCTGTCGCCCAGACGGAACATTTCCTGCTTGAAGGGAAGTACTTCTTCACTCTTCAGAATGCCGCCTACGCGGTCTTCCTTTTCGCACAGAAGAACATCATGCCCGCGACGGGCCGCTGTATAGGCAGCATAAAGGCCACCGGGGCCGCCGCCTGCAATCAACACCCGCTTTTTGACCGGTGCCGGTATGATCTCCATCCCTTCATCTTCCCGTCCGATGATCGGATTGACAGCACAGCGGCGAGTACTGGTCGCTGCCCGCTCCGACATGCAGACAAAGCAGCGCATGCAGTGAACGATCTCTTCCTCGCGGTTCTCCATTACCTTCTGCGGAAGGAACGGATCTGCCAGCAGCTGCCGGCCCATCTCAACGATATCCGCTTGACCGGAGGCGATGATCTCTTCCATCTGTTCCGGATCCGTCAGTCCGCCAAGAGTTGCCACCGGGACGGATACATGCTTTTTGATCTCAGCAGCAAGATAAACATTTCGTCCATGATCCTCAAACATGCTCGGATGTGTGATGCCGAAGGTACGCTGATAAGTACCAGCTGTCACATGGAGCAGATCGACATAGGGCTCCAGGATCTTCGCGATCCGGATACCTTCATCCAGATCATATCCCTCCGGGACGAACTCCGCACCGGACAGGCGCAGCTCGATCGGGAACCCGGGGCCGACAGCCGCGCGTACTGCTTTCAATACTTCAATGGTAAAACGGCAGCGGTTTTCGGTGCTTCCGCCGTACTCGTCCGTACGATGATTGTACATAGGCGTCAGGAACTGGTTCAGCAGCCATCCGTGGCCTGCATGGACCATGACCATTTCAAATCCGGCTCTTTTACAAAGGCCAGCCACATGTCCATAGGCTGCGACGATCTCCTGGATCTGTTCTTTGCTGAGTGCCTTGTACGGCACGCCGTCTGCCCGAACGCCGTCGTCGGCTGACCACTGAGCAAGTCCATGGGACTTGTTCTTGTCCGTCATATAGGTTCCGGCAAACATTCCGGAATGAGATAACTCCATGCTGGGAATCGCACCATGCCGACGGATCGCATCGGCCGTGTAGGTCGCTTTGGCAAGGGAATTCAAAATGCTCTCGTCCAGATGATAGGCATGGCTGCCATCCGTGGCGGGATGCACCATCAGCTCACTGACTGTGACGGCTGCGGCGCCTCCTTTCGCACGATACTCATAAAATGCTGTAGATTTTGGTCCGATGCAGCCGTCGTTTTCGATATCTGTTCCGCCCATGGGGGTAGAAAACATCCGGTTGCGATACCAGACATTACCGATCCGGATCGGCTTGCACAGGTTGGGAAATTTCCGTTCCATCTTGCTTTCTCCTTGTTGTATTTTTACGTACCATTTGTACAATTACCAAGCCTATCAACGTGACGAGGCTGATCCACTGGGATGTGGAAAACGGTCCGAGGTGACCTCGGATCGCATCGCCCCGAAGGAATTCATCCAAAAAGCGAATCACCGAGTAACTTCCCAGATACAGCTCCAGCAGATGGCCGCGGAATCGGTTCGTCCGGCTTTTCTGTTTTTCACTGCTTTTTGGTGTGACACGATAAAAGACAAAGTAAAGCGTCAGAAAAAGCAGAAAAACCAGCGCCGACTCCAGAAGCTGAACAGGAAAGCGGCGCACGATCTGATCCGCCGGGATCTCCGGGCTGTGATAGAGGATGCCGTGCTCCCAGGGGATGCCGTAGCAGCAGCCGCCGAAGAAGCAGCCGATCCGGCCAAATGTATGGAAGAGGGGAAGCGCCATGGCGGAAATGTCCGCATAGAGCGCCAGCCGGTATTTTTTACGTCTGACCCACCAGTAACCGGCCGCGATCCCGCCGTAAAGTCCGCCGAAATACACCATTCCGCCAAAGAGGGTGAAAATGCTCCATTCACCGAAATGCTTCAGGTTTGTAATGGCATAGAGCAGATGACCGCCGATCATGGTACCGATGAGTGCGATCAGCAGCATCTCGATCATATAGAAAGGATGCTCTCCGTGTTTGACGGCCTGATGTTCGGCAAACCACCCGCTAAGAAGCATCCCCACCAGGGCCAGGAGGCCATAGGTGGGGAGCTGTCTTCCTAGAATTTCAATATAAGGTGCCATAAGCAACGATCAATACATGCCGCCCAGGCCGCTGGCCAGGTACGAGCAGGCACAAGCCCAGCAGGCGAGTGCGATCACGGTAAGCGAAATACCGATGATACCGCAGATCAGACCGGTGGTTGCCATGCCGTTGCGTTTGCCGGTGAGGGATTTTTTGCCGGACATGATGCCCAGGATGATAGCTGCGACTCCGCTGAGCAGAGCAAAGATTCCGCCGATATGCATCCAGAACATCGCGCAGCTGACGATACCGCAGATCATGGAGATCAGGGACATCGTATAGCCGGGATCCTCTGAAGAACTCTTTGTCTGATAGGGCTGCTGATAATTGTAATTCGGCTGGCCGTAAGGGCTGGCCGGCTGAGAAGCGTTTGCAAAATCACCGAAAGATCCGCGTCCTTCTGCAGAGGTCGGCTGTCCGGGTACATAACCGGTCGAGAAGCCGCCTGCCTGGCTGTACGGACTGTTCTGTGTTTCAGAAGGATTCTGCGGTCCCATTTGCTGTGCATAGGACGGATTCGGCTGTGCATCGATATTGTTCGGCTGAGACTGCCAGGCTGTATCTGCACCGCCGGTATAACCGGTAGCAAAACCGCCGACTTCCGGCGCCGGATGCTGAGTGGTATACGGATGGCTCTGATACTCCGGAGGAACCGGAATGCCCTGTCTTTGCTGATACTGCTGGAACTGCTGGTTCATCTGCGCAGCTCTCTGTCCCTGCTGCTGTTGATACTGCTGGAACTGCTGCTGAGGCGTCATTGCCTGCGGCGCGCTCTGCGGAGCGGGCTGTACCGGAGGAATCGGAGCTGCCGGCACGGGCTGCGGAGCGGGTTGTGGTGCAGGCTGTACCGGGGGAACCGGTGCTGCCGGCACGGGCTGCGGAGCGGGTTGTACCGGAGGAACCGGCTGCCATGCAGCTTCCGGCTGTGCCTCGACCGGGGGAACCGGTGCTGCGGGAGCGGGCTCGCTCTGCGCGACGGGTTCCGGAGCAAAATTCTCCTGTGCGAAGGGTTTGGAACCGATCGGCTCTTCAACTGGCGGTGCATCCACCACGACGCCCGGCATTGTCTCCTTCAGATAATCCGTTGCAAATTCATCGGTCTCTCTCATAAAGTTCATGGCTGCGTCAGCGGCAGGATCCAGTTCCGGAACGACCGGCTCTGCCGGGGAGATGACTGGCTCTGCCGGGGAGATGACCTCCTCTGCTGCTTCACTGACGACCTCTACGGTTTCACCCATCGAAACTTCCGCTTCGACATCGGCTTTTACTTCTTCCGCAATCTCTGTCGGTGTTTCTATGACTTCTTCGACAACTTCTTCTATCGCTTCAGCCGCTTCCTCAGCCTGAGCGATTTCTTCCTGTGCCATTTCTTCGATTTTCTCGGGAATGTTTTCAAATTCTGACATCGATCCTGTCTCCTTTCGTTCTCTGATAGTTTTCAGAATACCATAATTTCTCTGCTTGTCAACGATTATCCTCGCAGAATTCTGGAGTCATTATATCAAGCAGGCTGGCATCCGGGTTTTTCTGTGTCAATTTGGCTTTTTTGTGTGTTTGTTTGGCGACTTTGAGCAAACTTGTTGGTTTTCTCTTTTACGACCGACGCCCTCTGTCGGTCGTTTTTAGCACTATTTCTATTTTGACCGACAGGTCGGTCAAAAATGCGAAAAAAGATAAAGGCGACCGACACCCTTTCGGATATTTCGGTCGCCAAAAAGATTTTCCTCGTATTTGACCGACATTTTCGGTCAAGTGGGGAATTATTGTATTTTCGACCGACAGCCGTCGGTCGAAGACACTGTTTTCAATGATTTTGACCGACAGGTCGGTCAAAATCATGAGTTCTTGATTATCTGACCAACGCATCCGGCTGATTTCAGTGCCGCCGACCAGTCGGTC
>JAFOIR010000367.1 GCA_017420625.1 Bacillota bacterium | reverse complement strand
TATTCCTTTGGCGTTCACAAAGTGCATATAAAACAAGAAGAATCGCGCTTTTTATTCCGTATACTGCTTCGCCTTTTTTACCAACGTATCCAGGTTTTCATATAAAAGTCCCAGGTCAGCATGACCGTCGGGATACAGCACCACGGCCTCGGTCCCGCTCTCCGTGAAGCCCACCGTAGGGATCGCATACGGATCCTGCACCGGGATACGCATGATGGGAGCAAAGTTCTGGGTGCTGGCCACCGTCACCTGAGACGCCATGGCAGAGTAGGCGATCACGTGTCTGGCGTCCTGAGAAAACTGAATGTTCATGCACATGGCCCCCGTGTCCACGCTTCCAAGGCAGTCGCCTGTCGTCAGATCGTACAGGATCAGGTTTTCCACATAGGAGCCCAGAGCCAGCAGGTCTCCACCCATGGCGACGCAAAGGCGCATATACCCATTCCCGGGGATCGTCATGACCGGCTCCGGTCCCTCCCCCGCCCGGAAGATATCCACCTCCTCATCCCGGATCATGGCCTGCCATTTGCCGTCGGGAGAAACGTAGACGAAGGGCGTCACCACGCCGTTTACCGGATGCAGTACAAACTCCTGCCCGTCGAATGTATATCGCAGCCCCGGTTCCTGAGTCGTCGGGTTGTTCCAATCCTCATTGACGAACATGCCATCCCACACCCCGGAAAGGATCTGGATCGTCGTCCGTCCCCACAGTTTTTCCTCCGGGAAGCTGTCTCGCGTTTCCACCGTCATATGGGGCAACACGTCCTGTTTCTCAGGCAGCAGGTTCACGAGACACCCGCCGGAGCGAAGGGCCATGACCAAGCGTCCTGCGGCAAAATCGTAACCGTAGGTAGTGCGCTCCGTGCCGGAATCGTACACCGTCGCACGGTCGTGGAGGCGATAGATCTGAAATTCCTCATGGCTGGCCAGCAGGGTGTCGTCGTCCACGAAGGCGACGTTATAGAGGGTGTTCCCCTTGTTGTGTCCT
The DNA here is from genome assembly GCA_017420625.1 of Bacillota bacterium. The sequence goes on along the minus strand of JAFOIR010000367.1, from coordinate 3,291 downwards.
TCCGTCCACAGCACCTCTCCCGTATCGGTATCCCACAGGATAAAGCCGTTGGTCCCTTTGGTCGTCGCCAGCAGCTTCCCATCCGGGGAAAGGACCCCCGCTGATTCGCTTCGATAGACCTCCTCCAGGGTGTCCCACCGAAGATACACGTACGCACCGCCGTCCCAATACCGGAAGTACCAGGAATCCTCGGTGTATCCTCCCATATAGTTTCCTGAGAATATGCTTTCATCGCTGCTCAACGCTGCATCCAGCGTCAGCAGTATTTCGCCAGTCTCCGTATCCACGATCCAGGTCTTCGTCCCGTTGGACCATGCAAGGCGGCGCCCGGAGCGATGGATCGTGACGCGGTCCCGATCCGTCCCTGAGAACGAAATGCCATCCAAATCGGTCAGGGTACCGGTAAAGGGGTCAAACAAAGCGGCTTCGTTTGTCCCCGTGCGGCATACGGGTATCTCATTTTTCACGGTAAGACCGCTATAGGAAATCGACCAGCCCTCCGGTATAGCCGCCGTGATCGCTTCAGTCCCATCCAGGATGGCATATAAAGTGATAGAATCCTCCCTGACTTGACAAACATACCGACTGTCAGGAGTGATGTCCGGTGCGGATTTCCCGAACCAGCCGAAATCACGGATCGTATAGAGTTTTTCCCCGGTCACGGAGCTATATATCTGCAGGCTCTTATCCGACTGGCGGCAGGCGATGTACTTGCCGTCGTTGCTCAAAGTCGCCCAGCGGTGTAGGACGCCGTTATCCTTCAGGGAGCCGATACTGGAGAACAGCTCCGGATACATGGCCGCCTCCAAGGCGGCGGAAATGCCCTCGTCATACTCCGCCCCGAAGATGCGGCTGCCCTCATAGGCCTGCAAGGCGTAGGTGAGGCCGCTTCCCAGCTCCCGCTCTGCGGTGGAGCGGACGGACTTTTCAATCAGCAGCTGTGTAGCATTCCGCGCGGAAGCATTCCTCTCTTCCGTCAATATCCGGTTTTTATAGATCGCGTAGGCGGCAAAGCAGAGCACCACCGCAAGGATAGCGGAAACAAAAATGAGTCCGCGGCGAAGCTCTCGCTCCCGCTCTCGCTTTCTCAAATCGTTATAGTTCAGATTCAGCATGCGGGCAGCGATCCGCAGCTTTTCTGTTTTCAACTGCTTTTTAAGATCCCCTCTCAAATCGGCGGCAAGAGGTTCCACCTCCTCTTTCCCCTGTTCTGTTTCCTTCCAAATGATCTGTGGGGGAAAGCTTGTCTTCGGTTCGCCGTCGACCAGGACCGGAATGATCCTGTCCTTTTTACCGGTCTCGATGAAGTAATCCACCTCCCGAAGGCACCAGGAGGATTGGGGCAGATCCGGGGTGCAGATCACGATCAGCCATTCACTCTCATCCAGGGCCTTTTGGATGCTGGAGCCCAAATCGTCGGCGAGCGGCATTTCATCTTGATCCCGGAAGCACCGGTTCATCTTTTTCCTGCCGACCTTTTTTTGGATATCCACCGGGATGCGATAAGTTTCCAGGGCTTGCTGGACCGCCTTCGCTGCAGCTATATCCTTTGGCAAATGCCGGTAACTGATGAATGCGCTGTAGGTGTAGCTCATGTGTAAGGACCTCACTTTCCCATTTTTGTCAACTGGCAGGACGTCATTTAGAATTAGAATCAGTTAATCGACGGTCATGGCCAGCTCTATTTCATCCTCGTCCTCATAGCCGGTGGGCGAAAAGCCCTTGCTCTCATACAGCTTCCTGGCAATTGGGTTCTCCTTATTGCAGGTCAGAGCCACTCTGTTCGAATCGCCGAAGGGCTTCGTACGAATGTATTCAATGACCCGATCCAGGGCTTCCCCGCCATACCCATGGCCTTGATCCGCCTCGTCGATCATCATGTGCCAGATGTCATATTCGGGCACGTCATAATCGTAGATCACCATAACATACCCCACCATCTTTTCCTCTGCATAGATGCCGAAGGGTTGGCACTGGTCCCGGTACACATACGCCTGAGCCAGGCTCCGGATCGGATGGGAAACGTACTTCTCCTGCCCCGGCGCCAGCCGAAGATGAAAAGCGTCGATAAAGTTGTCCTCCGTTATTGCCTTTAGTTCTATCATAGATTCCTCCATAAGCCCAGTTTTTCATCAAGCCGCTGTGTTATACCCATCTGCGGGATAAAAGAGCCGCCGTCTCAACTGACTACAACCGAAGAAACAGGTCAACATATTCGAAGGCAGCAACTAAAATACGTACCTTGTACCATGCGAGAGCAATAATCCATCTGTCAATCTGATACACAGGATGATCGTGTTTTCATCGGAAAAATCATTATGTCCATTGTCGATCCATTCCGCAAAAACATCTCTTAGCTTTGCCGCTATATGCTTATTCTCTGGTTTTTCAAAATAACCCAGATTTATTCCTTTTCCATGTGCAGTAAACCATTCTCCAGTAACTGCTACAACAGGGTTATTGCGAATTTGCTGCATTTTGTTCGAAAGTGCGTAGGTAATAACATAAAAGCATTCATCCTCATAATATGCATTTACATAACGGACATATGGGATTCCATTTTCTTCTGTTGCTAAAGCGATCACACTGTCTTTTCCAAAACGTTCTTTCATTATTTGTTCTGCTTCAATACTTAGTCTTTTCATGGCTGCTCTCCTATTCTTTTGTTTTTAGCGCTGTTTTAGATAGCTCGCATCTTTCGGTTCATACGGTACGGAAATGAAGTCTTTCTTTTGGTGGTACAAGCAGCATACAGTCTCCACATGTTTGGTCCTAGGAAATAGATCAAATGGTTGTACTTCTATAATTTCATATCCACCATCTACTAACAATCTTAAATCTCTCGCTAAAGTCGCTGGATTACATGAGACCATAATGATCCTGCTTGGTTTTGATAATAATATGGCATCGATAACAGCTGGAGAGCATCCTTTTCTTGGTGGGTCAGTAATTATAAGATCTGGCTCAATTCCTTTCCTAGTTATGTCTGATAAAAACGATGAATCGCTTCTATAGAATCTAGCTTTCTCGTATCCCAGTTTCTTAGCAGCTTCTTGAGCACTCTGAATAGCCCTATCGACGACGTCAACCCCATAAAGATTCGTACTATCATCGCAACAGGATAAACCAATAGTCCCTGCACCACAATACAGATCAATAACTACTTCATTTTCCTTGATTTCTGCAAATCTTCTAACGCAGTTATATAGTAATTCAGTTGATTTCTGGTTTATCTGGTAGAAAGAGTCATAGGATATTTTTACAGGTACCCCATTGATTTCATCCTGAATA
>JAFOIR010000366.1 GCA_017420625.1 Bacillota bacterium | reverse complement strand
TTGACAGGATGGAAGCGGAGAAGCTGCTGAAAAAGATGACATGGGCTTCTTTCACTGAAAACTTCCCGCAGTACTGGTCTTCCTACTGGTCGTCAGCGGATTCACTTCACTCATCTCTGCTCCCAACAGAAGGGCTGCCGGGATTTCTGAATCAGCCGGTATTCTGTGCGCATCCGCATGCATGGGTACTATATTGTTATTATAAATTGAAGGAGTGAAATATATAGATTATGAAAACGAATGATCCGAAGAAAAAAGCGATCCTGGAATCCTTTGCGAATGGATTGATCGTATCCTGTCAGGTACAGCACGACGATCCGATTTATCATCCGGATATCGTTGCACTGATGGCAAAAGCCGCCAAATGGGGCGGAGCCGTCGGTATCCGTGCAAATATGCCGGACCAGATCCGCAGCATCAAAGCAGCCGTGGATCTGCCGGTGATCGGGCTTTACAAGCAATGGGTGCCGGACAGTGATGTCTTTATCACTCCCACACTCGAAGCCGCAAAGGAAGTATGGGAAGCCGGCGCAGAAATCATCGCTCTTGATTGTACTGCTCAGATGGTCAACGGCCGGCATGCCTATGAACTTCTCCCGGAAGTAAAGGCAGCTATTCCGGAAGCGATCATTTTCGCCGATGTTTCCAACTATGATGAAGCGGTAAACGCTGTTAAACTCGGTGCGGATATCGTCGGACCTACCCTTTATGGCTATACGGCTGAAACCAAACATATCGAAAATCCCGATATGCGGGCTTTTGCACAGATGTGCCGGGATCTGAAGGATGAGGCGTATGTCATCATGGAAGGCCATATCTATACACCGGAAGATGCGATCAAGTGTCTGTATCTTGGTGCCCATGCCGTGGTTGTGGGCAGCGCGATTACAAGACCGCACTATATCACCAAACGTTTTACAGATCTTATTTCCGGTTATCAGAATGACTGGCGCGCAGAAGAACGCCGCGCTCACTAAGGAGAGAAAAATGGCTGTCAAGTTTGATGTAAACGGTGCGCAGAATGTAGAAGTCAGCAAGAAGCTGCCCTGCGAGAAGCCGCTTGCCGAACAGCTGGAGATCATGGAAGAATATACCCGTGTTCATCGGGAAGCTTCCAATGGACCGAAAGAACTGAGGGAGATCGCCTGTCTGAAGGTGCTGTATCCAAGACTTTTTCGGAAGATCGAAGATCAGGATCTGGTCGCCGGACGGCTGGATTTTCTGCCGATCGGATTTGGCTGTGTGACATCGGTCGGCGGTGTGGGACATTACTGCGTCTTCAACAAGCTGCTGGCTTTCAAGGATCAGCTGGAGACAGAGGAGGAGAAAGCCAGAGTTGATCAGCTTTATGACTACTGGCTGGAACATGATCTGAAGACCAAGTATTGTCGCGAAGTGCTGACGGAGGATACGATCGGCCGGTTTATTGACGTGAACTATCCACTGATCGCAACAGCCCGTCTTTCAGGTATGATGCTGGATTATCCGAAGCTGCTGGACCTCGGGATCGGTGGAATGAGAACATTGCTGGAGGAGAAAAAGACGGCCGATCCGGAGAATCCCTTCTACCGGGCAGGACTGGAGTGTCTCGATCTGTTTGAAGACTGCGCTGAAGCGCTGGCTGAAAAAGCCACCCTGCAAAGCGCCGGGGCTGCAGAGGCAAGAAAAGTCGAGCTTGAAAAGATCGCAGATGATCTTCGCAAGATCAAGACAGATAAGCCGGAAACATTCCCGCAGGCATTGCAGCTTTTCTGGCTTTATGCCATGCTGGCGGGCGTGATCAATTATGCTCGTCTGGATGATTGTCTGGGGCCTTATCTTGCTAAGGACATGGAAGAAGGCCGGATGGATCAGCAGGACGCATACCGCTATGTAAAGAGTCTCTGGACGATGATCGAAAACCGCAGGACGACGGTAAACGGGCGCGTGATCGTCGGCGGGAAAGGCCGTAAGCATCCGAAAGAAGCGGATGTTTTCCTGCATACTGCCCTGAAGGTGGCAAAGGACTGCCGATACGTGGAGCCGCAGTTTACGCTTCGGATCACCAAGGATACTTCGGAAGAGATCTGGGATGAAGCCATGGATGCACTGGGTGCCGGTGCGACTTATCCGACTCTTTACAATGATGAAGTCAACGTTCCGGCAGTCTCTTATGGAATGCGGGTGGATGAAAAAACGGCTGAGATGTATGTTCCTTTTGGATGCACAGAGTTCGTCATCCAGGGACAGAGTACCGGTACACCGAACATCTGCATGAACCTTCTGAAGATGATGACGATCTTCATGAACGGCGGCATCGATCCGATGGACGGAATGAAAAAGAACCGGGATATTCCTTGCAAACCATTGTCTGAATATAAGAGCTTTGAAGAATTTTATGAAGCCTATAAGCGGCTTCTGGACTACTATATGGACCTGTCGATCCAGGCACAGTATTATTCGTATGAAGTAATGAACAGGGACGTTTCGTTCCTTTTCACGAGCCTGCTGACGGATGACTGTATCGAAAGAGGCAAGGCGCTGCTGGACGGCGGCGTCCGGTATCTGGGCGGTACCAATGAGATCTATGGCCTGATCAATGCATCGGATGCGCTCTGGGCTATTAAAGATCTGGTATTTAACAGGAAGAAATACACGCTGGACGAGATCGGAAAAGCGATGCTGGCCAACTTCCAGGGATACGAGGAAATGAGGGCAGATCTCTGGGCATGTGACAAATATGGAAATGATCTGGATACGGCAGATTCAATGGCGACGGATCTTTATGAGTATGTTGCCAAAGGAGTCCGGAAAAGAGGCATCGATGCCGGTATGCAGTATTTCCTGGTCGTGATCAGTAATAATCAGCTGAATACGGAATGGGGAAGAAAAACGGCGGCTTCTCCGGACGGCCGGTATGCCGGTCAGTATATGAATCCGGCAAACAACCCACAGGGCGGAGCCAATACCAGCGGACCTACCGCTATGCTGAATTCTCTGGCGAAGATCGATGCAAGATACCATGCCGGTTCGGTGCAGAATATCAAATTCTCACCGGAATTCTTTGCAGAAAACCGGGAGGCGATCAAACTTCTGTTCAAGACTTACTTCGAACAGGGCGGCTCCCATGTGATGGTCACGGTCGTCGGACGCGGAGTGCTGGAGGATGCGGTAAAACATCCGGAGAACTATAAGGATCTGATCGTACGGGTCAGTGGATTCTCGGCGGTCTTTGTCAATCTGGAGGCGGACATTCAGCAGGAACTGATGAGCCGGGTACTGTATGACTGAGCCGGCTTTGAAGATTTTTGATATTCAGCGGTTTTCCATTCATGATGGACCCGGGATCCGGACAACCGTTTTCTTCAACGGATGTCCGCTTCACTGCCCCTGGTGTTCCAACCCGGAATCTCAGAGAGGAAGGACGGAACTGATGCACTTTGCCCGCAAGTGCACGCACTGCGGGCGGTGCTTTCGGGCTTGTCCGAATGGTGCCATTGGCTTCTCACCGGAGGAGGGACCTTTCATCGACCGGTCGAAATGTATTCGCTGTGGGACCTGTGCGAAAGCCTGTTTGTCTGAAGCGATGCGGATGAGTGGAAAAGAAGTCTCGGTGCAGGATGTGATGAAGGTCGTACGTCGGGACAATCACTATTATAAAAAGAGCGGCGGCGGAATGACCGTTTCCGGCGGAGAACCTTTCCTGCAGCCGGAGGGGCTGGCTGCACTCCTGAAAGCAGCAAAGGAAGAAGGTATCACGACAGCTATCGAGACAACGGGCAATGTTTCTCCGGAAGCTTTTGAAAAGGCTGCCGAATTGATTGACACCTATCTGTTTGACCTGAAGCATTCGGATCCGGATAGGCTTCAAAAGGTAACAGGAGGAAATCTCCCGCTCATTCTTAAAAATCTGAAGAAAGCTCTCAGTGAGAACGAAAGCCAGGTCATCATCCGGGTACCGGTGATTCCCGGATTTAATTTTGATCAGGACAGCCTGGAGGGGATTTTCCGTCTGACACTGGCACAAGGGGCGCATCAGATCGATCTGCTTGCCTACCATGTGCTGGGAAGAAGCAAGTATATGCAGCTTGGCTTGGAATATCAGCAGGAAGGCGAAAAAGGACTGGATAAAAAAGAACTGATTCCCTATGCACGGATCGGTCAGCAGATGGGACTTGATGTAACGATCAATGGTAAAGATATCAACTCTATAGGAGGATGAATATGAGCCAGAAAAAATGGAAAGTAGCGTTAGTCGGATGTGGAAGTATTGCAGGAGAGATCTATCTTCCGCAGCTTGCGACATTTTCGGATGTTGAAGTCGTGGCAGTCTGTGATATTATGCCGGAGCGGGCTCAGGCTTATGCGGAGAAGTTCGGTATTCCCAATTGGTATCCGAATATTGATGAACTGCTGGAGAAATGCGATTTTGAAATCATGATGGACACGGCATCGATCCCGGCTCATCATGAGCTGAATATGAAAGCCATTGCTGCAGGGAAGCATCTGTATACCCAAAAACCTATGGCAATGACAGTCCAGAATGCAACGGAGCAGATCGAGCTGGCAGAGAAAATGCATGTGAAGATAGCATCGGCTGCGATCCATCCACTGCGCCCGGATATTATCCAGATCCGTCAAATGGTCGAGAACGGAACGATCGGACACGTTAATATGATCCGGGCACGGGCAGCTCATGGCGGGCCGAACTATTTCCAATACCGGGAAGCAGACTGCTCCTGGTTCTTCCAACCGGGTGCAGGTGCACTCTACGATATGGGCGTTCACGGAATCACAGAAGCGGTTTCTGTATTGGGGCCCGCCAAAGAAGTTACCTGTGTAGCCTGTATCTCTGAACCGGAGCGCACCATTCGCAGCGGAGCATTCGACGGAAAGAAGATCAGGACGGACTATCTGCCGGACAACTATATCATCACTCTTGATTGGGGTAATGGTACGCTGGCTGTCATCGATGCCGGTTTCTGTGAAAAAGCATCTACGCTGAACCAGATGGAAGTTTATGGCTCCAAGGGAACGATCACGGTCAAAGGACATCTGAAGATCGGTGCCGGAGACGGACTGATGGCCTACATCGATGATGAAGATCGGAAGATCCGAGGATGGATAGAGCCGCAGCCGCAGGAATTGCCCTATCCCGGGGAGTGGAAACAGGCAGAAGCGATCCACGATCTGATCCATGCGATCGAAACCGACAGCACTCCGGTGCTGGATCCGAAGATCGCCCGTCATGTTATCGATATCATGTGCACAATCTCAGACTGCATCAAGGAGAAGAGAACCCTGCCGCTTCATACTACTTTTGAATTTTGAGATAAACATATCGGACGGGGAATTACCGGAGGTATTCAGGCAGGAACTTTTCTTGTGGACAGTCTGGTAAAAAACAAGATTTTACTATAGTAGGACTATGGCCGGCAGTCTATCATTGGTATTATGGAAAAGGCTTAAATAAACATCCTGCAGAATGGGATAAGCCCTTGTTTTCCGAATGGAAGATACGAGTGTGCTGGGAGGATTGTTATAGTATGGCAGAGGATCGTTATAAAAAACAAAAATAATGATTGCTTTTTTTGTGTTTTATGGTATTATTATCTATATCAATGCGTGTCCGAAAATTCCTGTTCGGACATAGAAAAAACATTATAGGAAAGGAAGAAAGCACATGAAAAATCTTAAGAAAGTGCTTGCCCTGCTTCTGGCCGCTATGATGGTAATGGGACTGCTCTCCGCTTGTACCAAGACTGAAGAGCCGGCAGCCCAGCCCACCGAGCAATCTCAGGAGCAGGCTACTACTGAGGAGTCCAAGACCGAAGAGGCTGCTCAGACGACTGAAGAGTCTAAGACCGAAGAGTCCAAGACCGAAGAGTCCAAAGAAGAAGCTTCCACTGAGCCTGAGCCCACTGGTGACACTTCTGTTACTCCTCGTAACGAGACCTTCTACCTTACCACTGGTCAGTGGGGAACCATTATCAACAACAATGGTTTCTCCTCCAACACCAACAACACCTTCTGCGGCAACAACTCTGCTACCGCTTGCGAGCTTCAGTTTGAAACCCTGTACATGTTCAACATGCTGAAGGGTTCCGGCGATCCTCTGCTGGCTGATGGCGATCCCGAGTTCGACGCAGACAACAACATGACCATTCATCTGAAACCCGCTGCTGCATGGAGCGATGGTACTCCTCTTACCGCAGAAGACGTTAAGGCTACCTTCGATGCTCACATGACCGTATCCTCCAACGCCGGTGTTGCTTATGCTCCTTACATGGCTTCCTGCGAAGTCATCGACGAGCATACTGTAGTTTTCCATCCGACTGACAACGTAAACGTTCCTCAGATGATGAACTACATCAATGGCATGTATGTTTTCCAGAAAGCATATCTGGATGCCAAACTTGCCGAGTATGGCACTGACTACGAAGGTTTCAAGAATGACCTTATGTATGATGCTCCTCACAGCGGTCCCTACGATCTGACCATTAACAATGCTCAGGCTGTTGGTGTTACCCGCCGTGACACTTACTGGGGCCAGGATGCTTCCATGTGGGGCAAACTTCCTGTTCCGAAGTACATCGTTCACAACATCTATGCTGACAACAACGCACAGGCGAACGCTCTTCGTGTTGGCGAGTCCGATATGGGCCAGACCTACATCGCAAACGTTCAGACCATGTGGGAGAATGACGGACTTCCGATTTCCACCTACTATCCGGAGGCTCCTTATCACGTAGCTGTTTCTCAGCCTACCTGTATCTTCAATACCACCGTTCCTGGTCTTGATCAGGCTGCGGTTCGTAAAGCCATTGCTATGGCAGTTGACTACGATCAGATCCTTTCTGCTGCTATGACCAATCAGGCTCCTCCTTTCTCACAGTATCCTCGTATGCTGTTCCAGCCCAACGATCAGATTCGTGCTACCTACCTGAAGGATGCAGCTGCTCTTGCTGCTCTTGACTGGCCGGGCAATGATCCTGATGCTGCCAACGCTCTGCTTGACGAAGCTGGCATCGTTGATACCGATGGAGATGGAATCCGTGAATATCCGGAAGGCAACAACCTTAGCTTCCAGGCTTCCTGCCCGACCGGTTGGTCTGACTGGCAGGCTTCCATGACTCAGGTTTCTGAAGCTGGTGCTAAGATCGGTATCCAGATCGAGACCTACTTCCCCGAGAGTGCACAGTGGTCCGAGAACCTTCGTACCGGTAACTTCACCATCACCATGAACTCCTATGGTGGCGGCCCCTCCGACCCGTGGAACTCCTTCTACTCTGTATTCTACAACTATCACAGCGCTGACAACTATGATCCCGCTTACCTGCCTGAGATTACCCTTGGCTACAGCCGTTACCAGGGCCAGTATACTCAGCGTGCAAACGAGCTGCTTGATCAGGCTGCTAAGACGACTGATATCAATGTTCTGAAGGATATCTATCAGGAACTGAACGAGATCTATCTGACCGAAGTTCCTTCCTTCGCTCTGATGTATCGTCCTCAGCTGTTCCACGAAGTGAATGAGTCCGTATGGACCAACTTCCCGGCAGAAGGCGACGGAGTTTCTCCGCTTTGCTGTATCTTCGGCCAGGGCGTTGCTGCTCTTTACAACCTGGAACTGGTTGGCGAATAATTAGTTCTTAACAGACTAACGCATTAGATATTCACTTTACTAGTACTACATACTAACGAATGTGATTAATTGAAAATGCGGCGGTTGTATAGGATCAAAGTTCTTGCAGCCGCCGCATTTTCTTATCAGAGAGGTGGTTGTTATGAAAGGCTTTGCCAAATATTATGGTAAAAGACTTATTTGGTATCTGGTCACCTTAGTTATCGCTGTCTTCCTGAATTTCATGCTTCCCAGACTGATGCCCGGCGATCCTATCTCACAGCTTGTCTCCAGTGCGGCTGCCGGCGTCACCGATATGAATGCATATCAGAAGATCGTTGATCAGTATACCAAAGAATTTGGTATGGATAAGCCTCTTATCCAGCAGTTCTTCATTTATGTAGGAAATCTTTTTAAAGGAAACCTGGGTGTATCCTTTGCACAGTATCCCAAAACAGTTTCGACCATTATCAAGGAAAGTATTGGTTGGACCCTTGCACTGCAGATACCTGCCCTGATCGTCGGATGGATTCTTGGTAACGTTCTTGGTGCCGTTGCCGCCTATATGCGTAAAGGCTGGGATAAAGCTGTCCTTCCGTTCTTCCTCTTTATCAGTAATACACCTGCTTTTGGTTTGGCTTTGGTATTTGTAACCTATCTGGCCGTGAAGGCCGGATGGTTCCCTGTCGGACGTGGTTATGGCTCGCAGTTTGCTACTCCTGTAGCCAGTATGGAGTTTGTCGCATCCGTTCTGAAACATTACCAGCTTCCATTCTGGACGATGGTTCTTATCTCGATCGGTGGACAGGCAATCGGTATGCGTTCCATGTCTATTTACGAACTGAATACGGACTATGTAAAATACAGCCGTTTCCTCGGCATCAAAGATAGAAAGATCGTTATGTACGTGTTCCGTAACGCGATGCTTCCTCAGATCACCGGTCTGGCTATGAGCCTTGGTTCATCTGTTGGTGGTAACCTGGTGGCCGAGTCCATTTATAGCTATCCTGGTATCGGTTCTCAGATGCTGAAAGCAATTTCAGCTCGTGACTATCCGACGCTGTCCGCTTGTACGCTGATGATCACGATCATGGTTCTGATCGCCAACGTAGTGGTCGAGTTCCTCTATGCTGTGGTCGATCCTCGTATCAAAGCGGCCCAGCAGGATGGATAATAGGCGAAAGGAAGTGTGTAGAATATGAAACAAATATTAAAAAATATCTTTCATTCACCTAGATTTGTAGTCGGTTTTATCATTTTCTGCTTAGTATTACTCTTAAGCTTCTATCCGATGATTTCCATCTTTACGCCTATGGAGATCGTTGGTTCCGGTTTCCATGCACCGGGTACTTATGTAAACATCAAGTCTACTATTCAGTCCAAATCTGAAGAACTGAAGTATGTAGGCGCTGCCGGTCTTTCCAATCAGTTCACGAAAGAAGAACTTGGCAAGATGCAGGAATGGCTGGTCAAATACGGCGGAGTCGATCAGGCTGTCGTTGACGAAGCAGCTGAAAAAGATGCTACCTTTATCGAACTGTGGCAGGCGACTTATTCAGATGATGTCCAGTATAAAGCGACTCAGGCTTACAAGCGTGAGATCCAGAAGTTCAACAAGCTGATCGATCGTATCACGGCGACAGATTCGCTGGAGATCGGTGAAGGCGACAGCAAGATCACTGTCAAGTCGAATGCTTTCGTCAATGTTGAAAATATCGCCAACAAAGTTACGCTTCCTCTTGGTACCGATAACTTTGGTGCCGACGTTCTGACAAAGCTGACTTCAGCCATCGGCGTTTCCCTGAAAATGGGTGTTATGGCTGGTGCGATCGCTACCGCGATTGGTCTGACGATCGGTCTTCTGGCCGGTTTCCTTGGCGGCTGGGTCGACAATATCCTGACATTCTTCACGAACCTGTTTACCGTTATTCCCAGCTTTGTTATTCTGGTTCTGATCGCGAACTCTATCAGCCAGGCAGGACGAAGCCCCGCGATGGTATCACTCATCATCGGTATTACCGCCTGGCCGTGGACAGCACGTTCGGTTCGTTCTCAGGTTATCTCCCTGCGTAACCGTGACCACGTTAATCTGTCCAAACTGTCCGGACACAGCACTGCCAGAATCATTGTACAGGATGTTCTGCCATATATCCTTTCCTACGTTATCATGGCTCTGATCCTGCAGATCGGTTCCGGTATTCTTGGTGAAGCACAGCTTTCCATGCTGGGTCTTGGTCCGTCTACTACGACAACTGCAACCCTTGGTTTGATGATGAACTGGGCCAACACTTTCTCTGCTGCACAGAATGGTCAGTGGTGGGCATTCGTTCCGGTTGTTCTTGCTATCACATTGATTTCTTATTCGATGAACCTGATGAACACCGGTCTCGACCAGGTCTTCAACCCGCAGCTGCGTGACTAAGGAGGATACTATGGGAAAAGCTATGCTTGAGGTAAAAAACCTCAGAACAAAATATATCACTCGTCTTGGCGAGGATGTATATTCTGTCGATGGTGTCTCTCTGAAGATCGAAGAGGGTAAATCTCTCGGTGTTGCCGGTGAGTCCGGATGTGGTAAATCTACGCTGGCTCTGTCCATGATGGGTTACTATTTCCCGCCGCTGCACTACATTTCCGGTGATATTATCATCGACGGACAGAATATTTCCGGTATGGATCCGGAAAAAGTCCGTACCACTATTCTGGGTAAAGAGATTGCCTACATTCCGCAGGCAGCTATGAACGCCCTGAACCCCACCATGAAGATCATCCGCTTCCTGGAAGACGTTATTCATGCGCATGAGCCGAAAGCTACCAAAGCTGAAATCCGTGAAAGAGCAGAAGAGCGTTTTGAAAGCGTTGGTCTTGGCAGAGAAGTTCTTGACCGTCATGCGGTTGAGCTTTCCGGTGGTATGAAACAGCGTACTGTTATCGCTGTTTCTACGATTCTTTCTCCGAAGGTACTGATCGCTGATGAGCCTTCATCAGCTCTTGACGTTACCTCTCAGAAGCTGGTCATCAAGATGATGAAAGAAATGATGAACAAAGGTTATATCCGTTCCATGATGTTCATCACCCATGAGCTTCCTCTTCTGTACAACGTTACTGACGATATCGCTGTTATGTATGCCGGCCAGTTTGTCGAATACGGATCAGCGAAAGAAATGGTCTTCGATCCGCTGCATCCGTACAGCCACGGTCTGATGGGATCCATCCTCGTTCCTGAGGAAGGTACCCGTGGTATGAACCTGACAGCTATCCCCGGTACTCCTCCCAACCTGAAGAGACCTCCGAAAGGCTGCCGTTTCGCGGAACGCTGCAAATATGCGACGGTCGAATGCTCTTACGTAGCTCCGATCGAGAAGAAATTCGGTGAGAACGAAACTCGTATGTACCGCTGCCTGAAGGATGAGCCATGGCTCAGAAAGACCTATGAAGAAGAACAAGGAGGCGCGAGCAATGAGTGAAGTTAAAGAACGCAAAGATTACACTAAAGGCCCGCTTTGCCTCTCCGGCCGTGGTGTAACCCGTATTTTTGGTCATGGTGAAAAAGCCAATATCACTGTAAACCATGTCGACTTCGACTTCCACGAAGGCGAATTTGTTTCTATCGTTGGTGAATCCGGTTCCGGTAAGACCACCCTTTCCAAGATGCTTCTTGGTCTGCTTCCGATCTCTGAAGGCGAGATCCTGTTCCAGGGTAAACCCAGAGACATTTCCACCAGAGCCAAGAAAGCTGAATACTGGAAGGGTATTCAGGCGATTTTCCAGGATCCCTTCGCATCCTACAATATCTTCCATAAGATCGATGCTGTTCTGCTTGACTGCATCAACATGCGCGGCGGAAAGAATCTTCCTTACGAGAAGAAAGTAGAAATGATGACCGAGGCCTGCTCTTTCGTTAACCTGAAGTTTGCTGAGCTGACCAACAAATATCCCTTCGAGCTTTCCGGCGGCCAGATGCAGCGTCTGATGATCGCTCGTATCTTCCTGCTGAAACCCAAGATCCTTCTTGCTGACGAGCCGACCTCCATGGTTGATGCCTGCTCTCGTGCAACGATCCTGGATATGCTTCTGAACCTGCGTGATGAGATCGGTATGACCATTATCTTCATTACCCATGATATCGGTCTTGCCTACTATATCTCTGATACGGTTTATATCATGGAGCATGGTAAGTTCGTTGAGTACGGCAAAGCGGATGAAGTTATTCTGAATCCGAAGGCTCCGTACACCAAGAGACTGATCAGTGACGTTCCGAAGATTCATGAGGAATGGGACCTGTCCACAGTCGATCTGAAAGACGATTATTAATCTTTCATCTTAACAACCACGAAACCCGGCGGTATTCCGCCGGGTTTTTCATTGAAACGAGATCACTTGACAAAGCGTAGAAATATCGCCCTTTATGCTACAAAAATTCATAGGATTTTTTTATTGCCCTTTAAGGAATCTGGTGGTATGATAAGAAAAACCTAAGGAGAAATCCAAAAATGTTTGCAGCATTGTTTTTGCCAGTTTATTCAGATAGATCGAATCAATGGGGATGACCAACCTTCCGGGTCGGAAGGTCAGTCACCCTCTTTTTTTGCGTAAAATTGCTGTTTCAGGAGGATACATGTTATGAGTGTACTTACAGGCGTTCAGCTGGTACCGGCTTTTGAAGATGAAGGAGTCAAAGCCTATCGGCTCGAGGGGCAGCCGGAAAATGGTCCCTTTCTGAACCGATACTATATTGTGACAGAGGAGGGAACAAGACGGCTTCTGAACAGTCCGGAAGTTGTCAGCTTTGATGTTTACCGATGCCTTTTAAAATC
>JAFOIR010000365.1 GCA_017420625.1 Bacillota bacterium | reverse complement strand
GGTAAAACTCTGGCAGTCGAAATCCAGCACCGGACCGCCCGGGTAATACTTGCAGACGGAACAGGCTTCCTGCTTCCCGCTGCAGACGGGACATTTCTTCAGGATCCGGGCAGCTTCCCCTTCCGGGCAGGCGGAGCGGGCGGCATAGGCGAGCCGGTGGGACGGCGTGCACTTCTGGCCTGCCGCGCCCCAGACGTAGGGCCAGCCCAGACAGGCTTCGGCAATTGCGCGGATCAGGTCCGTGCGGGAAAGGGACTGGGATTTCCAGGCGGTGATGAGGGATTGGACTTTGGCATAGGTGTTCATTGCTGTATTAGCTCCTCGAGTAAATGATGACCTGGACAGCGAAAATGTTACAGAATTATTAAATTAATACAGGAACATGCCGGATCGGAAACATCGTCGTATATACTAATAGAAACATACAGACCCCGCTCTCTCCGGGAGGAGGCGGGTACGGAAAAATGGAGAACAAAGAGGAGGATGCTGTGATGAATAACAGACCCGGGAAACCGCCGGTGGAAGAGCTGGATCTGGATACGCTTGAACTCGTGGCAGGCGGTTTCGGATCAGGCGATGAAAAAGACGGAGCGGACGGTACAGTGGTCGAGCTCCTGCCCAACGCCATGTTCAGTGTGGACGTCGGCGGGCATCTGGTCACCGTCGGTATATCCGGAAAGCTGAGAATGAACTACGTCAGAATAGAGGTTGGCGACCGGGTTCGGGTGGAGGGCAACCGGATCACGTCCAGATACAAGAGGTAATCCTTGAAACCTCAAAAGCGTTCGCTCCCTGAAAAGGACGAACGCTTTTTGATCGGCAAAAACTAATACCTGACCACGGCCACTCCAACCGGAACCGGCAGCAGCTCCTGCACGGGCAGGGGCAGTGTTCCGGTTGTCTGTACGGGCTTTTCTGTGGTGACAGTTGGACTCGAACCAACGTCCCCATCGATGTGAACGATGTGCTCTGGCTATGTGGTCGAGTTTGCAACAAAATTATGAAGCTGTGTTCAAACCGCTGAAGCCTTTGATTTCAAAGGAACTGGCGGTTTTCTTGCTTCACGGGCGGGTGTTCAGCCAAGGGGTGTTCAGGGGGTGTTCACGGTTTTATGAACACGGGGTGTTCAGGGTGTTCAGGGGGGTGTTCACGATCAGGGGTGTTCATCCTCTTTGTAGCTGTCAGCTTATAATTTTTCCGCGTGAATGATATTTCCTTCATCATCTGTTTCAACGCGTACATGATACGTACGTTCATATTCTCTTTTGCATTTCGCTGATTGGATTCCCCAGATAATGCAGCCTGAAAACAAGCCAATAAAAACTTTTATAATTACATACCCAGGTATGATAATCAATACCGCAACAACAGCAAGAAAGAAAAGCCATGGGTCTTATGACCCTGACATCATAATCTCTATTTTCACTTGTATAATTCTTGATTCTGTGGTATTATAAATTCGACTTTAGATTAACGCTTAATTTGGAGGATGGCATGAATTATATACATCGTGAATTGGAACGAAAGTTTGCAGAAGCGAGTCAATTTTTCAAAGCCGTGCTGGTTATCGGCGCACGCCAGGTAGGGAAATCCACGATGCTCAAACACATGGCGCAGGAACAGCACAGAACGTTTGTTACATTGGATAACGATCTCGATCGGGAATTGGCAATCACAGATCCTGTTCTGTTTTTTCAGACATATAAGCCGCCTATTCTGATCGATGAAATCCAAAAAGCGCCGACCCTGCTGAACCAGATCAAGATTATGTGTGATGAAAGCGATGAGCGGGGACGCTTCTGGCTGACTGGTTCCCAGAGAAAAAAACTGATGGAACGGTCTCAGGAGACGCTGGCCGGCCGCCTGGGTATTCTGCGTTTGTACGGACTCTCTCAGCGGGAAAAAGCCGGTTATTTGAATGCATCCGCATTGGATTTTTCCATGTCCCGCCTTCAGGAGAGGCAGGAGCATATGCAGGAGAATGATTTGCAGAAGGTCTTTCAGCATATATGGCAGGGTGGATTTGCCGACATTCAGTCCGCGTCCGCGGAGATGGCGCAAGCCTGGTATCAGTCCTACATCGACAATTATCTGATGGCTGACGCCATAAATGACGAAGGGATCAAGGATGTTGTCGGCTTCAAGCGGCTGATTCGTGCCTGTGCTGCACTGGTCGGGCAGCTTGTCAACTATCATACTTTGGCAGAAGCGGCTGCAATCTCAGAGCCTACTGCAAAAAAATGGGTTGGCATTCTTCAGGATATGGATGTTATCTATCTGCTGGAGCCTTATTCCAACAATGAATTGCAGCGCTTGGTGAAAACGCCCAAGCTGTATTTCTGTGATACCGGGCTTTGTGCTTATCTGAGCCGTTGGCTGACGGTTGATACGCTACAAAGCGGAGCAGCAAATGGTCATTATTTTGAAAACTATGTTGTGATGGAATTGGTGAAGAATTATGCCTATGCCCCGCAGCAAGCTCTTATTTCGTTTTATCGGGATGACAAAGCCAAGGAAATCGATGTGTTTGTTGAGGAAAACGGAAAGATTCACCCCCTTGAGATCAAAATGAGCGCAAATCCGGATAAGAAGGAGACCCGCAAATTTGACGTGATTGAGAAAACCACTCTTTCACGCGGGAAAGGCGGCATCGTCTGCATGGTACAGCATCCATTCCCTTTGAATGCGGATGACTTGCTCATTCCGTCAAATCTGATTTGACATTCTTGTTATTGTATCTTCATTGATGGTAGGAATATAGGATCCAATGACACGTAATCTATGTGGGAGGAAAACACGCAGATGTTCAGACGCCTTTTTCGCACGGTTCGTGGACGATATGTGTTGATTATCAGCTTTTTGGTAATCAGTATTTTGGTCGTGCTTTCTTTCTTTTCATACCAAATGATTCGTACATCGATTGAAAGCCGCGGAAGAGCCCACATGGATTCTGCTATCCGTATGATCTCACAACAATTGGATGAAGAATATACTCAGGCGTTGCAAATATCACAGCATATGACATCCCGTGGCGTTGTAGGCAAGCAAATGAACGAAATGATGCGTGCCAAAGACATGTATGAATTGGGGGAAGCCAAACGAAAGCTAGGCAGTAATCTCCAGACTGTAACTGCTATCGGAAAGCAAGTAGAACTGGCATTGTATTATTCTCCGGAAGAAGGCAGCATTACAGCAACCACTTTTATGCCAAAGGATAATTTCAACCCGGCCCAAGGACTGCCCATTGCACGGCAAACAAGAAGTGTTACGTTTCACGCAATTCATGAATCCAAATCAAGATTCAGCAATCATCCGGTTGTCTCCGTTGCATGGCCGGATACATTCCTTTCCGACAGAAATCTGATTATCTATGTTGAAGTCCGTACATCTGTGCCTGAACTTCTGAAAGACATTAACGAAGAAGATGCTTCTGGTTATATTCTGTTCCAGTTGACTAAAGATGGTGAAATCTGTTACTGCAGCCATCAGGAGTATGCGAATCAGGATGCTTCCGCGCTTTGCTTTGATGGATCTGAGCTCTTTGGTATGTCCAATCATCTGGTGTGGTGCAAAAATCAATCCAATAGCGGATATACATATGTCCTTGCGATTCCTCGTTCTACCTTTACAGAGCATATGTTTCAATGGATTGATTATCTGATTATAGGAATATTAATTGCTATCATTTTGATATGCATTGCAGTTGCTCTTTTTAATCATCTCATTCTGCGAAAACTACAGTTGATTGTGGATGCTGTAAACGCAGTAAGCAGACCGGAGCTTTTCATGACCTCGAAACGAACTGGTATGACGGAATATGACAATCTGATGGAGAGATTTGAAGACTTGCTGGAATATGCCAGACAGCTGATCGATGAAGTGAGAGTCAAGGAAGAGCAAAAGTCGAAGCTGGAACTGGAAACCCTTTATTACCAGATTAATCCGCATTTTCTGATGAATTCGCTGAATTCTTTGTATTGGCTTGCACGGCTCAACAAACAAAAGGAAATCAGCGACTACGTTCATCATCTGATGGAAATACTGAATTATTCGCTGGGCCGAGGAGAGAAAGACCCTACACTGCGGAGAGAACTGGATATAAGCCGGGATTATCTGGCACTTGAACAGATGAAACATCGTTTCACTGTGATATACGAGGTTGAAGAAGGCGCTTATCTTGATTCTCCAACGCCGCGGCTCTTCCTGCAGCCTGTCGTTGAAAACGCAGTCTCGCATGGGATGGATACGGACGGGCATCTGAAAATTATCGTACAACCTGATGAAAGCGGAGCGGTCATAGTGATTGATGACGATGGATGCGGCATTGAACCAGACCTGATTCAAGAGTTCAGTTCTCTGGATTCGATAAAAATGCATGGTGGCATTGGATTGAGATATACTGCCAGCATGCTGAGACAGTTTTATGGAGAGGACTGCACTTTACTGCTGGAGAACAAACCAGAAGGCGGGGCAAGAGCAACTATTCACCTGAGTATGTGGAAGGAGGCATCCCATGATACGGGTACTGATTATTGATGACGATCGCCTCTCCCTTTCCGGCATCAAGACAATGCTTCCGTGGGAGAAACATCAGATGCAAATCGTTGGCGAGGCATATAACGGGAAGGAAGGTCTCCGCTTCCTGGAGAAACATACGGTGGACCTTGTAATGTTGGATCTTGCAATGCCTATTATGGATGGACTGACCTTCATTCAGAAATGTAAAGAACTGCATCCTATGGTTCAGTATGTTGTCATGACATTTCATGAGGATTTTTCCTATATTCAGGAGGCGCTTCGACTGGGGGTTATTGATTATATTTCAAAGCTGAAATTGGAAGAAGAGGATCTTGATTCCCTACTTTCCCGCGTGTCCGAAGTGGTACACCGACATATCAGCGCTGCAGAGAATGAATCTGCTCCAAAAGAAGGCAAAACAGACAACATCCAGGATGTGGCACAGCGGGTGTCTAACCCGCTGTGGATCTGTGATGATCTGTATTTATGGGAAACAGTAAGAATGCTGAAAGGGAAAAACTATGCTGTTCAGGGCCTTGAAACAGCACTTCGGGAAACGATCCTCCGGCTTGAGATCACAAATCATTTTCATGTGTTGAATATCGGCAGAATCAGATCTGCAGAAGATGTTATCCAGTACCTTTATACCTGCAGACAACACATAACAGAAAAAGCACAGCAGGGAGATCCTAATACAACTGAAGCAAGGCTGATTGTTGCGGCGGAGTTAATGCGAAAAAACTATCAGGGAACCTGTTTGATTCAGGAAATTGCAGATGCGTCCGGCCTGAGCCGAAGCTATCTTAGCAGCTGCTTCAGCCGTTATTTTGGCATTACGCCAAATGAATTTATCCGCAGAAAACGGATCTTTGAGAGCATGAAACTGATTATGGAAGGAACTCACTCTCTCACAGATATCGCGATGATGGTCGGTTACGATAACTATCAGTATTATAAGAAAATGTTTCTCGAAGTTCGCAAGGAATCACCAAAAGAGTTTCGACGAATCTATGGAGTACCTTCTGAGCCGGAAAAGTAAAGGCTGCTTCAAAACTGGTTCATTTGTTCTATTCACAATAAACATTTATTCCAGCAGTATGCCTTTTGTTTTCGAATAATCCAATGAATGGGCCTGTCGAAAGAAGTAAGTTTGTGATACCCTTCCAATAAAGAAATCAAACGAAGGAGGGTTCCCCAATGAAAAAACTGCTTTCTCTTTTACTGACTGTTTCCCTGCTGCTGAGCCTATGTGGTGCTGCCATTGCGGATGAAGATCTGGCTTTCCAGAAATTCGACCATGTGGTGGAAGTGCACATTGGCATGGCGGTAGAGCCGACAGATGTGACACTTGAAGAAGGCGACACTGTGGACAATAACTATTACACTCGTTACCTTCTGGACAACTATAACATCAAAGTTGTTGTGGACTGGACCGCAGCTACAGGAGATGACTTTAATCAGAAAGTTGCCTTGACCATCGCTTCTGACAGTCTGCCTGATGCTGTTGTTGTCAGCGACAGAACGTATTTTACAGCTGCCGCAGAAGATGACATGCTTTACGATCTGACGGAGGTTTTTGACCGCTATGCTTCTGACCAGGTCAAAGCGATCCATGCTACTACAAACGGAAAAGCGGCAGAACTGGTTTCCTACGGGGGAAAAATGCTTGCTCTTCCCAACATTTCCGTTGCGGCTGATGGCGTCCTGGTTATGATGATGCAGCAAAACTGGTTGGATGAATTAGGACTTGCGGTACCCACAACTGTGCAGGAACTCCACGATGCGGCAGTGGCAATCCGGGATGCCAAGCCTGCGGGAGAGAGGACGATCCCGATTCTGGGTGCTCAGAAGGACAGCCGGGTTTATGCGGACTTTCTTCACTCTAATTTCTCCTTTGGCTTTGATGCGATCTTCGCAGCCATGAACGCTTACCCGGGATATTTTGTGCTGGATGGAGAAAACAAGGTGCAGTATGGTACACTTTCTGCTGAAACCAGAGCTGCGCTGGAGATGCTGGCACAGTGGTATGCGGAAGGCTTGATTGATCCTGAATTCGCGACCAGAGATTATTCCCAGGATGTTGTTAACGCGAATGAGTGCGGATTCTTCTGCGGACCTTGGTGGGCACTTGGATATGGAAATGGAGACTCCTTCAAGAACAGCGAAACAGTTGACTGGCAGGCTTATCCCCTCTTCACGGATGACGGAGTCTGGAACGCAAAGATGAAAACGCTTGGGACATCCTATACGCTTGTCAACTGCAATGTGTCTGAAGAAGTAGCTGCCGCTATTGTTATTATTAACAATGTGCTCGTTGCGAATGAAGCGGTTTTCCAGAACGAGACCGCGGAAGACATAGAATGGTATCCGCTGCGGAATGTCCTGGCTGCAATGGATGAATGCGAATACACTTACCGGGCTGAGATCAGTGTTCTGAATGGCGAGACAGAGCCGGACGCGTGGCAAAATGAGCCCAACTACAAACTGTTGGCCGCTGATACGCAGGTTGTACGGAGCATAGTTCCCGGATATAAGCAGGGTGAGATACTGCACCGGGCCGATTTCCTCTACACTTCTGATACGGAATCCAACTTTCAGCGTCAATACGCATTGCTGATCGGTGACAGACCTTACGCTACCGTTGAATTGAATAACCCCGTTTATTCTGTAACCTACACCACTAATGAAACAATAGACCGTTACTGGGCCAATCTGGAAGCTCTGGAGGGCAGCGTTATTCGCTCCATCATTACGGGCAAGAGCGACATTTCTGCTTTCGATGCTTTCGTAGAGCAGTGGATGGCGGAAGGCGGCGAAAAGATTCTGCAAAGTGTACAGGAAGAGTACGACGCTGCCCAGTAAGGAAGCGCACTTTCAACTGATAAATGTCGCTGCGAAATACCGCAGCGACATTCCATTTTCGGGAGGGAGAAAAGCATGCGATCAAAAAAGAAAGATTATCTCAGCCGATTTAAAAACCAGGCAACATATTATCTCATGTGTGCTCCAGGTATGCTCTGGTTGTTTTTCTTCTCTATCGTACCTATGGCCGGTATTCTGATGGCATTTCAGGATTATAAACCAAAGAAGGGTATTTGGGGATCTCCGTTTATCGGATGGGAAAATTTTGAATATCTCTTCTCGATGAAAGACGCACAAAATGTAATTCTAAATACTGTCATCATCGCATTCGCGAAAATAGTGCTGAATATGATTGTTCCGCTCGCCTTCGCGCTGATGCTCAACGAAGTGCGCCGCGTCCGGCTAAAAAAAGCAGTTCAGACGATAGTGTATCTTCCTCACTTCTTATCTTGGGTCATCCTCGCCAGTGTCATGACGAATATCTTCGGATATGACGGTATCGTAAACTTGATCCGTGGGCTCTTCGGGCAGGAAAAGGCTGTTTTTCTCAGTGATGCCGGATTCTTTCGCTGGTTTATCATCCTGACAGATGTATGGAAAGAATTCGGGTATAATGCAGTCATCTATCTGGCTGCGCTCACAGGAATCAATCCGACACTTTATGAAGCTTCCGCCATTGATGGCGCAGGACGGTGGAAGCAGACGGTTCATATTACGCTTCCATCCCTTTCCACTACCATTGTTCTGTTGACTGTACTCGCTTTGGGGAACATCCTGAATGCTGGATTCGATCAGGTTTTTAACACTTATAATCCAATGGTGTATTCCTCCGTGGACATTCTGGATACCTGGGTTTACAGAATCGGGCTGACAAAACTGCAATTCTCCCTGGCAACTGCTGCCGGCCTGTTCAAATCCATGGTCAGTTTTGTTCTGATTATCGTTTCATATTCGCTTGCGTATAAATTCGCTGATTATACGATTTTCTGAGGAGGTATATTCATGATCGAAACACAGACAATCTCCCGACGGCTATTTCTGACGGTAAATACCATTCTGCTGGTTTTATTGGCCTTTACCTGTTTATATCCAATCTGGTATACGTTCTGTTTATCCTTCTCGGACAAAGCAGCAACTAATGCCGGATGGGTAACATTGTACCCAATTGGCTTCACTACATCCGCCTACGGTGAAATTATAAAGGACACAGCATTCTTCAATTCTTTTAAGATTTCTCTGGAACGTGTTTTTATTGGTACACCTTTAACACTTATTATTGTGATTATGATAGCTTATCCTTTATCCCGCAGTCAACGAGAGTTTCATGGTAGAAACGTTACGATGTGGATTGTGGTATTTTGCATGCTGTTCAATGGCGGAACCATTCCCTGGTACATGTGCATGAAGAATTATGGCATGATGGACAACATGGCTGGCCTGATCCTAAG
>JAFOIR010000364.1 GCA_017420625.1 Bacillota bacterium | reverse complement strand
TGATATTACCAAGATTGACGAAAATGAGATTCCGCCGTTTGATATTTGCCTGGCAGGATTTCCGTGCCAGGCGTTCAGCATAGCAGGTTCCCACGGCGGTTTTGATGACAATTTTAAAGGCTTAAACCGTGGAAATCTGTTTTTCCCTAGGAAAACGGGGGAATCTGGTATACCAGTAAGATAATTAGAGAATAATCTCGTAGCATGTCATGATTGGCCCCATAAATCAAGATTATCAGCATGACAACAATAGTAGAATAACCAAACGGCATCAGCCATGATGATCAGCCCCTGTCAAGGTAGACAAGCAAAATAAATAATAGAGAGATTCACGGCACTACGGTGCCGTGGGACCCGCAGATTCTGTATCGCTACTGCGTATCAATACAGAATTTGCGGGTTTCATTATGCCGCATATTTGGCTTTGTATTGTTGAATTCTCTTGTTTTCGGCGATGGGAAATTGCTCTGGTGAATCAGAAGCGAGGGCAATTGTACGTACTTCCATAGGTGTTCTGGTGTTAAATCGTTCCTGAAATCGATCGTAGTTGTAGAAGTGGATGTACTTGTCAATAGCTGCTCGGAGCTCTACCTCGGTGCTGAATTTGGCCAGATAGTACATCTCCGCTTTCAAAATGCCCCAGAATCCTTCAGTAGGGCAGTTGTCAATGCAATGACCAACTCGTGACATGGATTGCTCCATTGCCTGCTGCGAAAGCTTGAACTGGAAAACTTTGCTGGTGTATTGGAATCCTCGGTCGCTGTGAAAAAGCGGGTGCGCATCCGGATTGGCTAGGATTGCCTGCTCAAAGGTGTCGAACACCAGCTTGTTGTCATTCTTCGTGCTCACCACATAGGCGACAATAGATCTGTCATAGAGATCCAGAATAGCGCTGAGATAAAGCTTGTGGACAGCCGGGCCTTCATACCATTTGAATTCTGTAACATCGGTAGCCCATTTCTGGTTTGGCCGTTCTGCATTGAAATCCCTGCTCAACTTGTTCTCTGCTGTGGCCTCCGGCGTCGAATCCGCATATTTTTTCTTCTTTCGCCGGATCACGGAGTGAATCTTGAGCTCCTTCATAATACGGTGAATACGATTGCGACTGTAGTTGGTACTGTTGAGACGGTTGATCCAGTCCGTCATCCTGCGGTACCCAAGAATATGATTGAATCGATCATCATATTCGCGAATCAACTGAGCGATGGTCTCGTTCTCTTTTTCGCCTTCAGGGATATCCCTCGCCAGCCATTTGTAATATGCTGCCCTTGTAACCCCAAGTTGCCTGCACATCCAGTTGATGCTCCAATGTCGTTCCGTATAGAAATGCTGAATTGCCAGATATTTCGAGGAGTATTTCAGCCTGCCAAGCTTCACCTCCCTTCGAATTCCTTCACTTTTTTTAGCAGTTCTACCAGCATATCCCTTTCTTCGAGTTGCCGCTTCAGGCGTAGATTCTCCCTGCGTAAAAGCTCGAGTTCATCCACTTCTTCATCAGTCTTATGATGTCCTCGCCGGTCAGTAAGGCCAGCCTCGCCATCAGCAACATATTTCTTTACCCAGGTGTATACCTGACTGTAGGACACGTCATACAATGCAGCGGTATTCTTGTAATCCCTTCCATGGGAAATGCAGTATTCAACGATCTCCTTGCGTTCTTCCAGTGTTGTTTTCCTTTTTGCGTCTGCCATATAGACCTCCCGTTTCGGATCATAGTCCTTGAGTTCCATATTGGCATTATACTTCTTTATCCATCTTTGGAGAACACTTCTGCTTGAAATATTGTATTTTGAAATGATGGCATCTACACTGCCCTCGCCTCGAAGTACTGCCTCAACACAATAAATTTTGAATTCTTTGCTATATTTCTTATTTCCTTCCATCTCTGCAAATGCTTCTGTTCCTAGTTCTCTGTACTTATAAATCCAGTTTCTAAGTGTCTTATACCCAATACCGTATGCCCTTGCAATACTTTTACAGGATCCTTTTCCAGAGAGATACTCTTCTACTCTTGCTATCATCCATTCCGGCGTGTGCTTCCTCTTAGACATAAAAATCCTCCCGAAGTAGATTTTGGGTATATCCCTTGTCTACTTCAGGAGGATCATATCAAGTTCCGTGTGATATGCTCCCTTTATGAGAGACAGTGAAAAAGAAAAACACTGTCAATCATGGAGGGAGCATAACTATGTTTTGGAAGAAAACGCCGGTTGAAGAAAGGCTCGCCGCAGCGAAAAGCTGCACTGAAGGAAAACTGAGTCAAGCAGAAGCAGCACGAAGATTAGGTGTAGATGAATCCACAGTACGGGAATGGGTCGTTCGGTATAAAGAAAAAGGGATAGTTGCTTTTGATGCGGAAGGAAGCCCGCGTGTGTATAGCAGTGAGATAAAAATCCAGGCAGTCAAAGAGTACCTGTCTGGGTTAGGTTCACTTGCAGTAGTAGCGGCAAAGTACGGTCTACGATCAAAAAAGCAACTTCGAGAGTGGATAAAGGTATATAATAGCGGCGGAGACTTCAGCCAAAAGGCGCGAGGAGGAAGCTATATGAAAACAGGACGCAAGACAACCCAGGAAGAGCGTATTGTCATAGCGAAAGAATGCCTTGAGAATGAATGCAACTTTGAGGAAACCGCCAAGAAATACAATGTTAGCTACCAGCAGGTATACAGCTGGACGAGGAAATTCCAGAAATTTGGAGACGCCGGTCTGGAAGATCGCCGTGGCAAACGAACAGAGGATCAGGAGCCACGAACGGCAGAGGAAGAGATGAAGATTCGGATCGCTCAATTGGAGCACGAGTTGTATATGACGAAGCTGGAGCGTGATTTGCTAAAAAAATTGGACGAGTTGGAGAGGAGGAATGCCTTTCTCAAGTAAAGCTTGTCTATAAATATGCGGCTATTCGAACATGCATTACGGAGTATGGATATCCGGTTGAAGTATGCTGTGAGAAGCTACGGGTTTCCCGATCCGCCTATTATAAGTGGACAAGTGGAAAGAAAAGCATCCGTCAGCAAGAAAATGAACGAATCGCAGAACTGGCAGAAGAAATCCACAATGAAAGCCCGGATAAAGGGCACCGGCGCATCAGAGATGATCTTGAGAAATACCATGAAATTCAAATTAGCGACAAGCGGATGCTTCGGATCTGTCGGGCGAAAGGGATTAAATCCACCATCAAGTATGCCAACAACGGCTGTACTAGGCATGCTGAAAATCCGCAGTTTATTGCCGAGAATAAGCTGAACCGGGAATTCAAGGCTGAAAAACCGAATGAAAAATGGTTGACGGATGTTACAGAGCTTAAGTGGTATGAAGGCCTAATTGTCCATAAAGTCTATCTCAGTGCCATCCTGGATCTGTTTGACAGGCGTATTGTAGCTTTTGTAATCCGTGACAGCAATGACAATCCATTGGTCTTCGACACGTTCCGTGCAGCGGTTGCAGCCAACCCTGATGCGCATCCATTGTTCCATAGTGACCGTGGGTTCCAATACACGAACAGGACCTTCCACAGCATGCTTGAAGCAGCTGGTATGCAACAGAGCATGTCCCGGGTAGCCAAGTGTATTGATAATGGGCCGATGGAAGGTTTCTGGGGCATTCTAAAACGCGAACGATACTATGGAAAGCGATTTACAGACCGGGAATCTCTTGTAAAAATGATTGAGGATTACATCGAGTACTACAACAAAAAGCGTCTCCAACGAAATCTCGGAGTGTTGACGCCGATGGAAAAGCATGAGCAGTACTTGGTAGCAGCATAAATGAAACCCGCAAATTTCGTATGGATGCCTCAGCAGCCATATGAAATCTGCGGGTATCACAGCACAGCTGTGCTGTGAACGATTATTTAATTATTTCACTGTCCTCTTGACGGGATGCAGTTCATTATGTCGGTGACCGGGGGCGTTTTCTCAATTCTGTGATTGGACTTATGCCTTTTTCTTTACCGGCACCCAGATCGCACTGTGATAATCCGGGTCCGTCATTTCTCCGTTTACGCAGTCATACCACTCTACCGTGGCATTTCCGCTCAGCTCATAATCCGCATTTCCGGGCAGCCATTCCGAGAAGATGCGGGTGTTCACGCTCTGCAGCGTCTGAGGATTGGGACCGATGCAGTCGAATACGGCCCATTCATTCCTCGGAAACTCGCAGACCACCATCCCCTCCGGTACAGCTCCGCCCGTGTACTTGCCCGCAATCAGATAGCGGAATTTTCCCTCGCCGAGATCATCGATGCAGA
Organism: Bacillota bacterium; assembly: GCA_017420625.1. The sequence continues at coordinate 1,048 of JAFOIR010000364.1, read as the reverse complement.
CACCGTATTCTCCGATGCAGTTGTCCACCAGTGCCTGCTCATAGGGATTCGCCGGTGCATTGCCGGCATAAACGCTGTTGGCATACTTTGCACAGATTTCATCCCAGAACTTCGGGATTTCCGTATAAGCAGTTTCATTGTCAAAGATTTTCTGAAACCCGATGAGCTTGAACGGAAACATCGGCGCAATTTTATAATCCATTTGACTGCCTCCCTGTACAGATAATTTGATTGTCAGGGGAAGAAAGACTTTTCCGGCAGCTCCGTCACGGACCTGTGAAGGCGTCACACCGTGAAAACGGGAAAATGCCTTTGTGAAGCTCTCCGGCGTTTCATAACAGTAACGAAGGGCAATATCGATCACCTTGTCTTCTGTCTCCTTCAGGTCCAGTGCCGCCTGATACAGTCTGCGGTTTCGGATGTATTCTCCGATTCCGCAGCCGGTCATCAGCGAAAAGCCCCTCTGAAGGAAGAATGGCGAGAGATACACCCGGTCGGCAACATCCTGCGCACTGATGTTGTCTTCCAGATGCTCCTCCATATAATCAATCGCCGTTCGTATACTGGTGAGCCACTCCATTGCCGCGCCTCCTTTCCCTGATGGGATGATTATATCCGGCAAAACTGAGATCGTCCTGTCATTTCCTGTTCAGATCTGTCCAAAGAAACTCGTCATTTTCAGCCATGAAAGGAAAAATGCACAAGATACAGGACAAGAATTTATGAAAATTTACGATACAGCTTTCAGCTTACAAGAGCTTCATGTCTGCGAAGACCGACGCACGCGGATAAGACAGGCAAGCTCCCGATCGCTGATCGGGAGCATTTTTGTATCGCGAACGGGAATCTTTCTGTCACTGTTACTGCGGCTGATGCTGCTGCTTTGTGTCATCAAAGGACACGACACAGAAGAACAGCGCCAGCAAAAAGGAGAGCATGCTGAACTCCTTCAGCCATGTGGAGGCGGAAACCGCGGCTGTTGCGCCGGTCAGGACAGGGATGTCGTTCACAAAGATGTGCTTTAGAAACGGGAGGATAAAAATCACGG
>JAFOIR010000363.1 GCA_017420625.1 Bacillota bacterium | reverse complement strand
TCCAAAGGAAACCGGACATTCGCTTCCTATACGGACGATGAGAACGGTTTTGTTATTGGAACCTATGACGGCGGAATTGATCGATTCTTTTTGACTATGATCGTGGTAGATCCTGCATATCGAAGAAGAGGATACGGAACCCATCTGGTTGATCATCTTCAGTATCAGATGGACGAGCTTTCGGGTCAGCTTTGCCGAAAGATTCCGCCAATGGAGATCTCATATTTTGATCCAGTCAATATTCGGTGGATTTTACCGGAAACAAAGGGACATACCCATCAGAATTCTCAGGGTGTGAAACTTGGATCTGGTGCGCATCTGTTTTTCAAGAATCTTGGCTTCAGAGATTTTTCCACACAAAATACCTATCATCTGCTTCTTTCAGATTATGAATGGCCGAAAACAAAACTGGAAGTATATGAAGAACGGGTGAAAAAAGCTGGTTTTTCCATCGAGTTTTATGATGCTTCCAAGCATACCGGCATGCAGGAAGTGGTGGATGACTTAAACAATGATCTCTGGAATTGGCAGATTCCGCAGGAAATGAACCGTCCGGATGGACCGAGGCCGATCGTCATTGTGAATGATCATGGACACATCGGAGGCTTTGCCGGCCCTATCGTTGTTGAAGAAGATGGCAGATGCTGGCTGCTGGGAGTTGCCGTTCACTCAAAATGCAGAGGAAGCGGATGTGCAACATTATTGTTCAACCAGATGTGTCAGGCATTTAAAGATGCTGGAGCTGTCTATCTGACATTATTCACCGGAGAAGATAATCCCGCTAGAAAGATCTACGAAAGTGCAGGAATGAAAATACTGTATTCCTGGGCAACTATGAGGAGAACAGGAAGATGAGTGCTTTTTGTGAAGAACTTCGAAAGACGATTCTATCTTCCGGTGTTTCGCTGGATCCCGGGAAGATTCGTCCACTGGCACTGGCTTATCTGGGTGATACGATCTTCGATCTGTATGTTCGCAGTATTCTTGTCATGACACGTTCAATGAATCCGAAAGCAATGCATGTAACTGCGTCTGGTATTGTTAACGCTGCATCGCAGGCAAGAATCGTCAAAATAATACTTCCGGTTTTAACAGAAGAAGAAATGGCAGTATACAAGATTGCCCGGAATCAGAGGCCCCAAACACTGCCGAAAAACATGTCGCCAGTCGATTATAAACTGGCGACCGGACTCGAGGCTTTGCTGGGATATCTGTTTGTTTCCGAGCAGGATGAACGGTTGATGGAACTTCTTCAGATGAGTATCGGACTTCTGAAAAGAGAGGAATAAATGATGAATGAATCGATTCTGGCTGGAAGAAATGCAGTTTTTGAAGCAATAAAGGCAGGTCGTTCAATAGAAAAGATCTATGTTCAGAAGGGAGCCAGCGGAGGCTCACTTCCAGCCATACTTCGTATGGCTCAGAAAATGCGGATTCAGGTTCAGCAAACGGATCGTGAGAAACTCGATGAGATGAGCAGTGAGAATCATCAGGGAATTATCGCAGTAGTATCGGCGGCTGAGTATGCCAGTGTTGAAGATATCATTCAGAGGGCAAAAGATGCACAGGAAGCTCCTTTTATCCTTGTTTGTGAAAGTATTCAGGACCCTCACAATCTGGGTGCTATGATCCGTACGGCAGAAGCATGCGGAGTACATGGACTGGTCATTTCCAAACATCATGCAGTCGGACTGTCGGATGCTGTTGCGAAAACGGCTGCCGGGGCGCTTGAATATATGCCTGTAGCAAAAGTATCAAGTGTTGCCAAATTCATCGATGAACTGAAAAAAGAAGGATTCTGGATCGTCTGTGCGGATATGGACGGACAGAGCATGTATGAAGCAGATCTGACAGGTCCGACTGCATTGATCATTGGTGGAGAGCATGAAGGAATTACCAGGCTGGTGAAAGAAAAAGCCGATCATGTCATCCGAATTCCTATGAGAGGTACAGTGAATTCTCTGAACGCTTCGGTAGCTGCCGGCGTTCTGATGTATGAAATAATCAGACAGAGGACAAAGAAAGCAGGAAAATGAAAACAGATGAAGCTTTGTGGCGAAAGATCCATGAGGAAAAACCGGGATCGGCTGCCTATAATCAGGCACTGGAGGAACTCTGGGATCGATATCGGAATCTGATACGGAAAAAGGCCAGAACTTACTTTCTGGTAGGTGGAGATTCAGAAGATCTGATCCAGGAAGGCATGATCGGACTTTATAAAGCAATCATGGACTATGATGCTACAAAAGGATTCTTCGGCAGTTTTGCATCCATGTGTATCGAAAGACAGATAAGAACAGCGGTTAAGATGTCGATTCGTGAAAAACACCAACCACTGAACCAGGCATTATCGTATCTGCAGATCATTACGGACGAAGAAGGCGGAGAAACCCAGCTGATAGAGATGATTCCGGATCAGAGAGTGCTTTCACCGGAACAGACAGTTGTAGGTGAAGCAGAGCGCATCAATCTTCTGGAGACGCTCAAAAAGAAATTGAGTCCGATGGAATCCAGATTTCTTGATCTTTATCTGTCTGGAAAAGGTTATCAGGAAATCGCCAAAGAAATGGATATCTCGGCAAAATCTGCTGATAATGCGCTGCAGAGAATCAGACGTAAAGCATCAGTTCTGATATCCAATGGCAACTCATTAGCCGGGAGTGAAACATAGCATATGATCCATCGAGAAATCAGCCCGGAGGAAGCAGGAAGAAAACTGATCAGATATCTGGAGATCCTTCTTCCCAAAGCCCCAAGAAGTTTTATTTTCAAAGCGATCCGATCCAACAGAATCAAATTAAACGGCAAACATCCCAAAGATGAAAAATGTGTACTAAATGCCGGTGATCAGATCGATCTTTTTCTGACGGAAGAACAACTTGAGGACTTCGGCTATGGTGAAGGTAAAACTAAAAATGTAAACACCTTTCAAAACAAGAACCTTCCGGATATTCCGATTATCTATGAAGACGATCGAATCCTGATCGTTGACAAACCAGTCGGAATTGCAACGCAGAAAGGACCAAATGATCCGGTTTCTCTGACAGAGATGATGCGGAAATATATCAGTTCAAAAAGCGGCAACCAAAGCCTGTCATCTTATCATCCTTCATTCTGTCACAGACTGGATAAGAATACCTCAGGCCTTCTCATTATGGCAAAGACACTGCAGGCTCATCAGGCCATTGAAAGAATGCTGAAAGAGCGGCTGATCAGGAAATATTATCTGGCTGTTGTTCGCGGCATAGCTGATAAATGGAAAGAAGAGACCAGATTGGTTCACTGTTATCAGAAAGATTCAAAGACAAATCAGGCTGTTTTAGCCCCGTGGAGAGGAGAAGGGATCCGATGCGAATCTTCTGTTCTAATGATTGACTCTTCAAATGATCAATCAGTCGTCAGGGTAGATCTTCTTACTGGGAAAAGCCATCAGATCAGAGCACAGCTTGCCTATGAAGGCTTTCCTATTATCGGGGATGGCAAATATGATCATTCATCTCACATCTTCCGTCAGCAGCTGTCAGCATACGAATTGTTTTTTGAAAAGACTGACCCATTTTTTGATGATCTGCGCGGTAAACATTTTTATGCTCATCTTTCAGATTCATTCGAACAATTTAATATAAAAAACAGATCCTCCCGATAAACGGGAGGATCTCGTTTTATTGTTGTGTCAGGAATGGAATGACTTAGATCAAACAGGAGCGATAATTCTCCGGGATCTCATTTTCGTCACAGCTCATACTGATGATGAAGTGAATGTTATAACGATCAGCAACTTCTGCGACACGATCCAGAAGTTCTCCGGTCTTGGCGGGATCGATCATACGAGCATTCTTTAAAAGTCCATCGATAAAGACAGTATTGATATCATAATCCTGAGAAAGAATACCACAGACAAATCCAAAGAATTCGCTGCTGGTCTTCAGAGGATACTCAGCGGTCTGCACCAGACGGATGGAATAATCCAGACGGAATATCTGACTTTGATCGGCATCTACATAGACGATATGACCATCATTGGTTTTAGCCAGCGTATTAGCCATGTCGATTAAAGCTTTTGTTTTTCCGGCACCCTGTTTGCCAGTCACTAATTGAATCATGGGATTTCATCCTCCTTGAAAGTTCCTGCGATATAGAATAAACTATATCGTCAGACTAATTATAGCATCGTTAGAATCGGATTTCAATTGTTTTACATTCGGTTCTTATGCGTTCTTTCTTCGAAACAGATAAAAACGCGGACGGCGGTTTTCCGTATCTTCTTCCAGTACAAGTGAAGTTGTGTACAGGAATAAACCATCTTCACGGATCTTGCCTTTTCGCTCCGGGATCGTATACTTGTTTTCTCTCCAGGCCGGATCAAATAAACAGAATTCCCCGTGGCTATAGCTGAAAGCAAATACATAATGCCCGACATCGGAAAGAGTACCGTAGTGACCTTCACGATCTCCGCCTATATGAACAATCCCGCAGCCGCCGTCCCGCAGGCAATCAGCCAATTCCCATGTATTATTGGAAAAACGAAGATCGAGATCAAAAAGATCGGCGACGATCGGGCCAAGAATCTTCATATCGGTACCAGGACGAAGATTCGCTTTGTTCTCACAGGAAAGCCGCACACCTTCCTCGAGACTTAGTTTTTTCAACGTCAGACGATCAACAACCATACTCAGCGCACAGATTCCGCATCCGGCGTCTTTGATATTTCCGTTTTTTGCTCCTTTTGATTCCGGATCACTGACATTGTTCGGATAAGGAATATGCGGGTATTCATTTTGATTGATGTAAAGCATCCATTCTCCTTTTTGCACATATACGATTTCGTGATGTTTTCACATTATAGCATAGGATTCTTGACGTTTCCAGTCGATTAGAGTAAAATTAGAGATTATAGGTTATATAATAGCTGACATGTTCTTGTTTTGTGGAGGAAAAATGGATCTATCTCATTGGTTCGAGGTTCATTCGGGAAAAGTCCTTTCTTTTGATGGCGGTGTTCGTTTGCCGGATGAAAAAAAGGATGCTGCTGATCTTCCGATCGCAGACTTCATGGATCCTCAGCAGGAAATGGTCTTTTCCATGCTGCAGCATCAGGGAGAACCCTGTGAACCCGTTGTCAGAGAAGGAGAGCGAGTCCTTCGTGATCAGCTGATCGGAAAACCTCATGGCCTTGGCGCGAATATATACAGCAGCTGTTCCGGTGTTGTTAAGAAGATAGAGCCGCGGCTTCATCCGAATGGTCAGATGATTGTCAGTGTCATTATCGAGAACGATCATCAGTACGAGACATTGCCTGCCCGGTTTTCTCCAGCCAGTTATAAAGAACTGGACAAGGAAGAAATTCTTCGAAGAATCGAATATGCCGGAATTGTCGGGATGGGAGGCGATGGCTATCCAACCCATCAGAAACTGGCTTTGGCACTCGAAAGACCGATCGATACTGTTCTTCTGAACGGATGTGAATGTGAACCATATCTTAGTTCAGATTATCGTGTGATGCTGGAAGATTCATGGCGTGTGATCAATGGACTGAGGATCACTTTGTCATTGTTTTCAGGAGCAAAGGGAATCATTGTCGCTCAAGACAACAAACCGGAAGCTATCAGATCATTGAAAGAACATCTTGAAGGAGATGATAATATCCGTATCTATCCGATGAGAGCCAAATATCCATCGGGTGATGAAAAGATGTTGATCGAGGCAGCATTAAAGCGTCAGATTCCAGCAGGTGGAATGGCTCTGGATGCTGACTGTGTAACACTCAATATTGATACTTCCGTAGCTATATCCCGTGCTGTGACCCAGGCAAGGCCTCTGGAAAGACGTATTGTCACGATTGCTGGTGACTGTGTAAAAAAACCACAAAATTACCGTATGCGGATCGGAACCAGTTTTAATGAACTTATTGAACATATCGGACCGATGACCAAACGTCCCAGACGTATTATCTATGGCGGGCCCATGATGGGACAAATTGTTCAATCATTGGATTTTCCTGTTACAAAAACCAGTTCCTGCATTTTGTTATTATCTTCCAAGCAAACACCACAATTGGATGAAAACAGCTGTATTCGCTGTGGACAGTGTCTGATGGTATGTCCGATCCATCTGGAACCTTACAAGCTGTATGAAGCGGTCAGAAAGGGCAATTTCAAGCTATATGATAAGCTGAATGGCTCTTTATGTACTTCATGCGGATGCTGCAGCTATATATGTCCTGCCAGGAGAGATCTGACAAAAACCATTGCTGGTGGCATGGAGGTGGAGTCATGAGCATTGGCGTTCTGTATTCATCGAATGCACCACATATACGCAGCAACAGAACGACTTCCTATATCATGAGAGAGGTCATTTTCGCACTTCTCCCAATTGTGATTTTCGCCTCGGTATACTTTGGAATCCGTGTTCTGCTGATCGTAACGATATCCGTACTGAGTGCTGTCCTGTCAGAGTTCCTTTTTGAGTTTGTTTTCCATCGAAGAATCACCATCGGTGACTGCAGTGCTGCGCTGACTGGTTTGATTTTTGCATTGATGCTGCCTGTATCTGTTCCTTGGTGGATTCCTGCATCCGGTGCTTTCCTTGCCATCATTCTTGTCAAGCAGGTATTTGGAGGAATCGGGAAAAACATCTTTAATCCGGCTTTGTTTTCGAGATGTGTGATGATGCTGGTTTTCCCTGGTATAATGAGTACTTTTACGGTTGATGGAATTAGTGTCCCGACACCGCTTGTCTGTATGTCGGAGAATGTCAAACTGCTTCCGGACCGCATTTCCTGTTTTCTTGGTGTCGTTCCCGGTTCGATTGGAGAGACATCCTGCCTGCTGATTCTTCTGGGCGGCATGTATCTGGTGATCCGCAGAATCGTTGATTTCAGAATTCCGCTTGCGTATATGGCTTCGTCCTTTATTCTAAGCTATCTGCTTGGGTTGGATGGTATTTATCAGATCATATCCGGCGGACTGATGTTCAGTGCATTCTTTGTTGCAACGGACTTTACAACATCTCCGATGACACCAGGAGCTAAATGGGTCTTTGGCGCTTTATGCGGCGTTCTTACCATCCTGGTCCGCACATATACCAATTTTCCGGAAGGAATTTGTTTTGCCGTGCTGTTGATGAATCTGATGCGGTTCCCTCTGGATCGCCTGCTGATTTCTCCGGCCTACGGAATGAAGAAGACAAGACAAACAAAATAAGATAAGATAAGCCTGTACCTCCTTCTGATAGCTTCACGGTTTATCAAGGAGGACAACATGAAAAAGAACCAAAATGATTTGACGATCAAAAACCTTCCGCTCTCAGAACGGCCGTATGAGATTCTGGAAAGGCGCGGAGCAGAGGCACTGACGGATGCGCAGCTGGTGGCAATTATTCTGAAAAACGGTACACCTGGTGAGTCATCAGTGACACTGTCTACCAGGATTCTGGGAGAGCTGAACTGCTATGGTCAGGATCCGTTGATTGCACTTGCACAGCTTCCAATTGCTTCTCTGAAGGAATTTCATGGTATTGGCCGAGTTAAAGCAATTGAGATTCAGGCAGTCATGGAAATAGCCAAAAGGCTTAGTCAACGAATGATAGCCAACCGGAATGGGCTCACAACCGAAGATGTAGCTTCGATCTATATGGATACGATGAGGTTTTCTGATCGTGAGAGTGCCTGGGTATGTTACTTCAATACAAAAAATGCGATGATCGCCGAACAGTTTCTGGGATATGGAACATTAACCAACGTATTGATGGATTTCCGGCAGATCTTTAAAAAGGGATTTGAATGCAATGCTTATAAATTTGTAGTGCTGCACAATCATCCCAGCGGAGATCCCGGCCCCAGCAGCACAGATATCGACTTGACTGAGCAGCTTTCAAGAGCAGGATATCTTCTTCGTCTGCCGCTTGCGGATCATATCATTATCGGAGATCGTTCATACTATTCGTTTGCAGAAGACGGGAGAATTCCTGAGGAGCTACCTTCCGAGGAAGAACAGGAGGAAATAGAAAATGAAACGGGGATTAGCTATTGATCTGGGAACTGCCAATACACTGGTATACTATAAAGGTGTAGGCATTGTTATTGATGAACCGTCTGTCGTTGCGGTGAATAAAGAAACTCATGAAGTAGTTGCTGTCGGCGAAGAAGCCAAGCAGATGATTGGCCGGACACCGGAAAATATTGAAGCTGTAAGACCGATGAAGGATGGCGTGATTGCAGATTATCAGGCTACTCGTGCCATGCTGGAATACTTTATCCATAAAGTAATCAAACAGGGGTTCCTGTTTAAGCCTGATATCGTTATCTGTGTTCCTTACGGTGTCACAGAAGTTGAAAAAAGAGCTTTAATGGATATTGCTCTTAAAGCAGGTACAAATGAACGCGGGACCTATCTGATTGAAGAACCAATGGCAGCTGCAGTCGGAGCCGGACTGTCGGTGGAAGAACCAATTGGATCGATGGTAGTGGATATCGGTGGAGGAACAACTGAAGTAGCCGTCATCAGTCTCGGTGGGATCGTTTGCAGTCGCTCCTTGCGTGTTGCCGGCAATGCAATCGATTATGCGATTGAAAACTATCTTCAGAAGGCAGGCGGCATGCTGATTGGAGAAAGAACTGCCGAACAGGTTAAAATCTCGATCGGCTCTGCTTTTGTTGATGATCAGACTATTGAAGAAAAGATGACAATCAAAGGAAGAGATGCTTTAAACGGTATGCCCAAAACCATGGAAGTCACCAATTTCCAGATAGCAGAAGCAATCTATGCCCCGATTCGTGAGATCATCGATGCAATTCTTGCTGCTCTGGAGATCACTCCGCCTGAGCTTGCGTCAGATATTTATGATCATGGCATTTGTCTGACAGGTGGAGGTGCCATGCTGAAAGGCCTCCCGATGATGATTGAAAAAGCAACAGGGCTGAAAGTAACCATTGCGGAGGATCCGTTGGAATGTGTCGTAAGAGGCACAGGTCTGGTTTTGGAAAATCCCGCCGATTTTCAGCATATTCTGCTTCCTGTGCGAATGAAATAGATGGAGTCATAATTTGCCTATGTCACCCAAGAGGAATCGAAAACTATGGATCGGAATTGCGGTCTGTTTGGTTTTACTGGTGCTTTCCGGCATACTTGGCAGGAGATTTCTGTTTCTGCGTTCTGGTGTTGGCGGAATCCTCTCACCGGTTTCCGGCGTTTTTTCTGAATTCGGAGAATGGCTGGATGACCATTTTCGAGGACCTTCTTCCAAAACAGCCCTCATGGAAGAGATCAAGGCACTGGAAAGAAGAGTCGAGGAACTGGAACAGGAAAACCGTCTTCTGCAGTCACAGAATCGTCGGGCCAGAGAACTGGAAGAGCTTTATCAGATGAATTCCGATCTTCGCAGCTATCCTCAGATTGCTGCGGATGTTGTCGGTCTATCCCCCAGCAATTATTATGATCTTCTGATCATTGACAGGGGAAGGCTGGATGGACTTACTGCCTATATGCCGGTCACCGCAGGAGGTGGCCTGCTTGGTTATGTCTCCACAGTATATGATTCCTATAGTGAAGTGACTTCTATTATTGCCTCGGACAGTGTCGTCTTTGGGCAGATCAACAGACCGGACGGTGCTCTGGTAAAGGTAAATGGATCCGGTCTGATTCTTTCGGCCAGTGGACGAGTGATAGAAGAGAGCTATTTAACTATTGAACTGGATGAATCCTGTTCTGATATTGCAATAGGAGACGAAATAGTAACATCTTCATTAAGTGATGTGTATCCGCCAGGACTATCGATCGGATATGTGACGCATATTCGCGAAGAAAACGGACGATATCTGGCTTATGTCAGGCCTACTGTTGAAATGTCGCAAATCGATATGGTTCTGATTCTGACCGAACTCAAACAGAATTCTATACCAAAGGAGACGGAGCCGTGATTACGATCATCGATTGTCTCGTAGGGCTGCTGATTCTGATCTCTCAGGCAACCTGGATGCATCATATTACAGTGTTTGGACTTATGCCGAATCTGATCATCATATGGGTCGTGTTTGTCGGGTTTTTAAGCGGAAAAGAAAAAGGTCTGATCACGGGTCTGTTTGTGGGATTGATTCAGGATATCCTTTTTGGACGCCTCATCGGTCTTTTTGGCCTGATATATATGATTTTCGGTACGGTAAGCGGGATGCTTGCCGTAAACGTTGATCATTCACGGCTTCTTTTTCCATGTATTCTCTCGTCTGCTGCCACATTGACAGCAGGTATTTTTCAGCTTCTTGTGTTTCGCGTAATTCCTGGCCGTATCGGATTTCTGTACGGTCTGAGAATTTACGTGCTGCCGGAATTTATTTATACGGCTGTTCTTTCGGTTCCTGTATATGTGATTTTTTATCAGCTGCATCTTCTGCTTGGCAGACTTAAAAGGCGAATGGATCAAAGGAGACTTGTATGAAAGAATTATTGATCCGGCTTTTTCAGTTTTTTTCAGACAGGATCATGTGGATCAGCCTTATTCTGATCGCACTGTTCGCCGGCATTCTGGTTTCCCTTTATCAGATTCAGGTAAAGGATCGAGAGCATTATGAGGAGATGGCCTACGAGCAGACGAAGGATACTGTTTCCTTTCAGATTGAAAAGCCTGTTCCAAGAGGAAGAATATTTGATCGCAACGGAAATCCGCTGGCACTCAATATTGAACATGATTCTCTTTATTATATACCTGCTGCTGATAATGAGAAGCTGCCGGAATCACTTTCGGAATTAAAGGAACTTCTTCAGCGTTATCAGATGGATTACAGTATCGAACAGGTTTTTCCTCTGATGTATTCACCTAAAGAAGGGTTCAGCTATCATCCGGCATTTGACGAACAATATAATGAGATCAACCATTGGAATTTTCTTGCAGAAGTTTACAACACCAGTCGGGATGATCTGACCGAGGAGCAGCGCCAGACCAATGCAAAAGACGCTTTCTGGCACCTCTATACGGACACGTTCGGCTTTTCTTTTACAGATGATATCGAACTGGCTGTCCGTCTTTGCAGCGTTTATTATGCCATTTTTTCCGGTCGTTTTGATCCGGAAATACCGATCCGAATCGCCGTCGATATTCCCAAAGAACTGATGGTGCGCATCCTGGAAAGACCGGATCTGTTTAAAGGATTCTTCGTACAGAAAGAGTATGAGAGGATCTATCCGGAAGGCTATCTGTTTGCACATATTGTAGGTTATGTAGGACGTATTTCTGCGGAAGAAATTGAAGAATATGAATCGAAAGGACTAGATTATCCACCGAATGCAGTTGTTGGAAAGAACGGAATTGAACAGGCTTATGAACAGACGCTTGCAGAGGGAAATGATGTCTATCTGACGATTGATCGGGACTTTCAGGAGCAGACATATCTGGCACTGGAAAAGCAGATCCGCCAGCTCCTGATACAGAAGATCTCATCTGAGTCAAAGGAGCCTTTCGAATCGTATACCTTAAAAGATGTGTTTGCATCGATGATTGATAATCGTATTTTCGATGAAAAGATGCTTTCTTCAGTAGAACCCATGATGACTCAGTACAGAGAGACAGCGGATGAAGCAGCGGTGGAATGGCTGGAAGAGTTGTATGATGCCATCATGGATAATCTGCCCATCAAGACATACTCTGAAACATTACAGGCTATTTATGACCTGCTGATCACAGATATGAGAGATGAAGGACGACTTTCCTATCAATATCAGAAGGACGATGTCTTCTATGTGCCTTATGCAGCAGGAGAGAAAGGCGCTTATGATTTATTTTCTCATGCGCTGGAACATCAGTATATTCCGCTTGATGAGTTTGGTCTCAATTCAGAGACACCCCAGGAATCTTTGATCGAAAGAATCGTACAATCTGAACTGAAAACTCTTTCTGAAACAGAAACCTATCGACGGCTTGTTTGTCAGCGTATGATTCAGGATGGATGGATTTTTGAAAATGAAATGATTCTCCTTCTCTATGAGCAGGGCATTTTGAAAGATACAGATGGACTCTTGACTCGCTTCCAGAGTGAAGAGATTACAGCGAAAGAGCTGATCATTGAAAAAATCAGAAACAGAGAGCTTACCCCACAGCAGATTGCTCTCGATCCATGCAGTGGATCTGTTGCAGTCAGTGATCCTTTCTCCGGAAGAATCCTGTCGCTCGTCAGTTATCCTTCTTTTGATCCTATGAGATTTATGACGGATGATGATTATTATAATCAGATCGTACTTGATAAGACAGGACCTTTGTCTTTCAGAGCCGTATTTGAATCCCGCGCAATCGGTTCTACTTATAAGATGTGTACGGCAATCACAGCCCTTGAACTTGGTGTGATCGATGAAAAAACAAAGGTCCATGATGACTATGCTTTCCCTTATGTTAACAGTGTCGATTATCCGCATTGCTGGTCATCTGTCAGTCATGGAGACGTCAACGTGGCTCAGGCACTCGACCATTCATGCAATTACTTCTTCTATCAGTTAGGATATCTGCTGAGTGAACCGGATCAGAATCATCAGTTTGATGATGATATCGGCCTGAAAAAGATGGCAAATTACGCCAGAATCCTGGGTCTTGCTACACCGACCCAGATTGAAATAGGAGAAACTGTTCCGACTACGTCAACGATCGATGCTGTTCGATCTTCAATAGGGCAGGGTACGAATGCATTTTCAACCGCCAATATCAATCGGTACACATGTACATTGACAAATGGAGGTACCGTATACAGTTTGTATTTGGTCGATGAAGTCAAAAATGCAACAGGTAAGACCCTGTACCGAGCCCAGGGAGAAGTAGATCATGAAACAGGTATCAGCGATACCACCTTCAGTATAGTAAAAGCCGGTATGCGATTGGTCGTTACTGACGAACATAAAGAGGAATTCGAGGTACTGGAAAAACTTCATATTCATACTGCAGGAAAAACCGGTACAGTCCAGGAAGCAGAAGATCGGCCCGACCATTCTTTATTTACTGGTTATTCGACGATTGAGAATCCTGAAATCGTAATCACTGTCATGATTCCTTTTGGCGGCGGATCTCATAATGCCATTCCGGTTTTTGTTGATATTGTCCAAACATATTATGGTTTTTTTCTTGACACACCTTGACATATAAGGTAAAATTGATACACTTATGTGTATTTGTGGAGGATATTTGTTGAATTCACACAAATCCAGGAGTTATTTGCTGCTTGTACCGATGATCATTCTTTGTCTTTGGGGAATGATTATGGTAGGCAGTGCGAACGGATGGGTCTATCAGAGTGACAGTTTCTATATTGATCCTCTGATGATTCGTCAGTTCATTGGTTTTCTGGTCGGTCTTGGAGTGATCGTTGCAGTGTATTACTGCAGTTATGATCTTCTGAAACTGGCTGCTGTCCCTTTGTATCTGGCATCGCTTGGTCTTTTGGTACTTGTTCTGTTCTATGGAACCGGTGCCGAGGAGGGCGATGGTGTCCATCGATGGCTTTATGTTGCTACCGATATTTCCGTACAGCCTTCAGAGATTGCGAAAGTCGCACAGATTCTGCTGTTTGCCACATTATTTGATCGACTGCGTTCAAAGATCGATCGGTTCTGGCTGCTGCTGATTCTGATTGCACTGGCTGTGATTCCTTTGTTTCTCATCTATAAAGAACCTGATCTTTCTACAATGCTGGTTCTTTTTGCCCTGACGGCTGCCTGTTTCTATGCGTCGGGTATTTCCGGATGGTATATTCTGATCGTTATTCTGATACTTTTGATCGGTGTTTTCTTCTTGTTTCAGGATGCGCAGAGTGAAGCCCCAAGGATTTTAAACGAATACCAGGTCGAGAGAATTATGGCCTGGCGATATCCGGAAAAATATGCATTGACCAGCGCATATCAGACAGTTCAGTCGCGTATGGCGATCGGGTCCGGAGGAATCTGGGGAAAGGGACTGTTCAGAAACAGCGGGTTGGTACCTATTGCCACGACCGATTTTATTTTCGGAATCGTTGGAGAAGAATTAGGACTAGTCGGATGCGTTGTCATGATTATTCTTTATCTGACACTCAGCATTCGGATTTTGTGGATCGGCGGACATTGTGAAGAATTGTTTGGAAAAATTATCTGCACAGGTACCGCTGTTATGATTGCTTTTCAGGCAGCTGTTCATATGGGTGTTGTGACAGCTGTTCTGCCAAACACGGGATTGCCTCTTCCGTTTGTCAGCTACGGACTCAGTTCCTTAATTGCGAATATGACAGCGATCGGGCTTGTCCTTCGAATTGAAAAGGAGAACATAAAATCTCAAAGCAGGGGGTATTTTCTATGAACATCGGTCTGATTGCTCACGACAACCGCAAAACATTAATGCAAAACCTCTGTGTAGCCTATCATCATATTCTTCTGAAGCATAAACTACTGGCAACAGGAACGACGGGGCAGAGGATTGAAGCAGTCACCAATCTGCCAATTCAGAAACTGCTTTCAGGATCCTTCGGAGAGCAGCAGCTTTGCGCTCAAATCGACAATAACCATATCGATATGGTAATCTTTCTTCGCGATCCTGATAATAGAAAGGATAATGAACCCAATTTGTCCAACGTCCTGAAACATTGCGATGCCCATAATATTCCTGTTGCGACAAATCTGGCCAGCGCGGAAATTCTGATTCTGGCTCTGGACCGGGGTGATCTTGACTGGAGACTAATGTACAGGGAAGAAGATTAATATGAAAGTACATTTACCTGATCAGCTTCTGCTTTCTGTACAGAAACCTGCCCGATATATCGGAGGCGAGGTCAATTCTGTTCAGAAAGATATGAAAAATATTCATACTCATTTCTGCTTCTGTTTCCCCGATGTTTACGATGTGGGCATGTGCCATCTGGGGTTACAGATAATCTATCATGATCTGAATTCCTATAAAGGAGTCTATTGTGAACGCAGTTTTGCTCCATGGCCTGATATGGAAGCATTGATGCGAAAGCAGCAGATTCCTTTATATTCGTTAGAGACGTTTACACCGCTGAAGGAATTTGATTTTATCGGATTTACACTGCAGTATGAGATGTCCTATACGAATATTCTCAATATGCTGGATCTTGCAGGGATTCCGATCTATGCCAAAGAACGCACGGAGGAAGATCCACTGGTGATTGCCGGCGGTCCCAATGCGTATAATCCGGAACCCCTGGCGGAGTTTATGGATCTGTATTATATGGGAGAAGGTGAAGTCGAATATGAGCACCTCTTCCAGCTATATAAAGAACATCGGGAAAAGGGCGGAAAGAAAAGAGATTTTCTCAGGATTGCTGCAACGGTTCCCGGTATTTATGTTCCTTCTTTCTATGAGGTAGAATATGAAGATCACCCAGCGGAAGGTTGTGATCATACTCCGAGAATCAAGTCAGTTCATCCCATAGATTCAGACATTCCCGAGTCAGTGAGAAAAGTACTGGTACGGAATATGGATGAAATCGAATATCCGACTCATCCGATTATTCCTTATCTTCAGATCGTCCATGACCGGGCTGTCATGGAAATCTTCCGTGGCTGTATCCGTGGCTGTCGTTTCTGCAATGCAGGAATGATCTACCGCCCGGTCCGATTAAGAAGCAAAGAGAATATTCTTGACTGGGTTGACAAGGTGCTGGCGGCTACAGGATATGATGAACTTTCGTTGACCTCCCTTGCTTCGAACGATTATCCCGGATTATATGAACTGTTGAAAACGATCCATGAAAGATATCCTCATGTGAATGTTTCTCTTCCTTCTTTACGAGTCGATGCATTTTCACTTGCACTGATGGAAGAACTGGGAGAAGGGAAAAAGAGCGGACTGACGTTCGCAGCAGAAGCCGGTACACAACGACTGAGAGATGTCATCAACAAAGGCATCACGGAAGAAGAAATACTGGGAGGCGTCAAACTGGCTTTTCAGGGCGGTTGGGACAGAGTCAAAC
The DNA here is from genome assembly GCA_017420625.1 of Bacillota bacterium. The sequence continues at coordinate 42,690 of JAFOIR010000363.1, read as the reverse complement.
TCTATTTCATGCTTGGTCTTCCGACTGAAACAGAAGAAGATGTTTTTGGCATCTCCAAACTGGCATCTGAAATCGTTCATGAATGGTATCAGATACCGAAGGAAAATCGTTCCAGAGACCTGACAGTTACGGTCAGTACTTCATTCTTCGTACCGAAACCATTTACACCATTCCAGTGGTGCGCACAGGCGGACTATGAGACCTATATGAAAACACAGCATTTTCTGGATTCCAGTATCCGAAACAAAAAAGTACAATATCGTTGTCATGATGCTTTCTTAAGTACGTTGGAAGGAGTTTTGGCAAGAGGAGACAGAAGAACAGGCAAACTACTGTATGCTGCATGGAAGAATGGGTGTCGGTTTGACAGTTGGTCTGATCTTTTTGATGAGTCCATGTGGAAAAAAGCGATCGAAGAAACGGGTACGGAACTGGCCTATTACAACTATCGCGAACGAAAAGAAGATGAAGTTTTCCCGTGGGATCATATTGATGTCGGTGTAACGAAAAAATTCCTGTATCGCGAATATGAACGAGCCAAAGAAGGGATCGTCTCTCCAAATTGCCGGGAACAATGTCTGGGCTGTGGAATTCGGCTTATCAATGATACAGGTGTTTGCTATGAAAAGCAGTGAAGGAGGTCGGAGATGAATAAACAGATCACTTATGAAAAATCCGGCCGTCTTCGCTTTGTCGGCCATCTTGACTTTATGAGGACGATTCATCGGGCGATGAGAAGAGCTGAGATACCTCTTTCCTATTCACAGGGGTTTAATCCTCATCCTCATATGAGCTTTGCGAGCCCGCTCGCTCTCGGTTGGAACGGTGAAGGGGAGATCATGGAATTTCGTACGGAACAGGATATTTCAGATGAAGAAATTCTTGACCGTCTCGGAAAAGAACTGCCTGAAGGGATTCGTCTGCTTTCTTGTCGCACGATTCCGGACAAGGAACCGCCTATTATGGCTAAGATTCAGGCTGCCAGCTATCGGATCCATTTACCGGAAGACAGAGATTGGCGTCCGATCGTTGATGAATTTTTAAGCAGTCCTTCGATCGTACTAAAAAAGATGGGAAAGGTCAAAGGGCGTAAACAGGAGGTTGAGGTAGAAGTCAAACCCTGGATATATAATTATCAGATGGAGGATCAGAATACACTGTTCCTCATTTGCGCCTGTGGAAGTGAGCAGAATCTGAAGCCGGATCTTTTGATCTATGAACTCTATCAGCAGTCAGGTGAACTGGAAAAACTGAAATATGCGGAATCGATCAGCCGCGTAGCTCTGTTTGGCAAAAAAGAAGGAAAACTGATCAATTATTCATTTCCGGAGGGATCTGATCTTTGAAAAAGCTGCTGTCCTATACGGAAAATGGTCAGGAATATCTGGCGCTTATTGAAGATGATCAGTTAGTACGGTTTGGTAAAGCACCGGCACTCCTCAAAAATAAGCCTTTGCTTGGAACAATTATTCTTGGCCGGATCGAAAAAGTATTAATTCCACTGCATTCTGCCTATGTCAATATAGGTCAGGAGGAGCCTGCTTTTCTTCCATTAGATGGAAGAAACCTTTCCGATTATCCGGTTGGGCTTGAACTTCCTGTCCAGATTCAGAAAGAGAGCGATCAGTACAAAAAGGCAGCGGTAACTGAAAATCTGACTTTTCAGGGTCAATATGTCGTTTTAACTTCCTCCAATCGACGGATCGGTATTTCTAAAAAACTGACAGATCCGCAGAAACGTTCTCAGTTAACAGAGTTGGCTGCTCAATTTCCGCTATACGGAAAAGCAGGATATATTTTACGAACAGAATGTGAGGAAGCTGATCTTCAGAATATTATCGATGAAGCGCAGTATCTATCAGACCTTTATGCTGCCTTGATTCAAAAAACACCGTTTTCCAGTGTAGGCGATGTCCTGTATCGAAAAGATTCTTTTCTGATAGATTTTATTCTTGAAGAAGGAATCGCTTCCTTCGATGAGATCATATTTGATGAAAAAAGTCATATGAAAGAAGCAGTCGAGGAACTAAAACTTCGTCATCTTGTTTTCAATGAGGACAAAATTCGTGTGTTTCAGGATGCCAGATGGAGTCTTCCAGATATTTATCATATTCAGCATCAGCTGGCAGAAGCTATGGCTTCTCAGGTTTTTCTGCAGGATCAGGGATATCTTTTCATCGAAACAACACAGGCACTTGTCAGTATTGACGTAAACTCAGGCAATCTCTCGGGTGGAAAAGAAAAGGAGAGGGCGGTAACGAATGCTAATATGCGTGCGATTCCTGAAATCGTCCGCCAGATCCGTTTGCGCAACCTCTCCGGGATTATACTGATCGATTTTATCAACATGACAAAAGAAGAAAACCGTGAACAGGTGCTTGAGTTGCTTCGAAAAGAATTTCAGAAGGATAAGCGAAAAGTTACGGTTTATGGATTTACCCATCTGCAGCTGTGTGAGATCACTCGGGAGAAGATGGGTCATCCTCTCGAAGTTTAACATATTTGGCGGCCGTTCTTCTGCGGTCGTCTTCCATCTGTGCATAGTGCCGTCTGGTCGTATTGACATCTTTATGTCCCAGGACGTCTGCGACAAGATAAATGTCTCCGGATTCGCGGTACAAGGCTGTACCATAGGAGCTTCTTAGTTTGTGCGGTGAGATATGTTTCAGACCAATAACAGACTCGGAATACTTTTTAACAAGATTCTCGACTGACCGTACGGTCAGTCTTTTTTTCTGCATGGAAAGGAAGAGAGCCTCTTCATGACCGAGCAGAGGGATGATCTGTTCACGGTCTTTCAGATAGGATTTCAGTGCATTCCTAACTTCATCTCCAAAGTATACGACAGCTTCATTTCCGCCTTTGCGTACGACTCGAATACCATTGTTATTGAAATCAATATCCTTGATATCAAGTCCGACACATTCGGAAACACGGATTCCGGTTCCCAGCAGCAGTGTAATCAGTGCCAGATCCCTGGATTTATTTGCTTTATGAAAAGCCTGCTGCTGTTTGGTCAGTTTATCACCGGATTCAACTTCATCCAGAAGGATCGCAATCTCATCTACATCAAGCTTGATGATTGCCTTCTCATGAATTTTAGGCGTTGTCACAAGTTCAGCCGGATTGGAGGGCAGAAGTTCCCTGCGATAGAGGTATTTGAACATACTTCTTACAGCCGCAATTTTCCTTGCTTTGCCTTTTTCACCGTTTGCCAGCTCTTCCTGTGTTTCTGCACCGACATAGTAAGTGACATAATCAAGAAACTCTTCCAGATCTCTTGGCCCGAGCTTTGAAAGGTCCTCCAATGTGATTTCTTTCATGGAACGGTCCTTCAGAGAGTCTCTGGTAGCAAGAAGAAAATGGAAGAAAATTCTCAGATCTCTGGCATAACCCAGTCTTGTCCGTTCTGCAGTCGTTGGCTCGATTCCCCGGAAATAATCACGAAGGAAAGGCGGCATATCTGCCAGAAGTTCTCTTAAACGCAGTGTATTGCGTTTTTTCTCTTCGTCATGATAACTCATTCTTCCGTATCTCCTGTATGAAGAGGTTCCCGGTTGGGAATAAAATCTGAATGCCAACCTGGAAGATCTGATCGCTGTATGGCTGAAAATATTCGGGTCGGAATCTCATAATCGACTTTTTTAAGTTGTTTTAATAAGTCTTCCATTTCCCCGCGTTTTGTGATTCCGTCAACAGGACAAGGATTTTTTACGATCGGCAGTCCATTTTTGTTGCAGAAATGAATGATTTCTCCCTCGGAAACATAAATCAGCGGACGAATGACCGTCAGCTGAGATCTGGAAAGCTCAGTTACCGGTTGAAATGTATTGATACGACCTTCATACAGAAGACTCATTAAAAAAGTATTGATTACATCTTCTTTATGATGTCCGAGCGCGACCTTGGTAATTTTGTCCTTAGACAGCTGATCATTCATAGCACCTTTACGAAGTGACGCACAGAGTGCACAGGGATTGGATTCTTTACGTCTGTCAAAGACGATTTCACGAATTCTGGTCTGGATAACAGTATAAGGAATCTCGTAGGATTCAAATAATCTTTTCAGAGGATCGTAATCAGCACCAAATCCAACATCAACCGAATAAGCACGCATAGAAAATTTTTTTGGATAAAAGCGTTCCAATCCTTTTAATGCCAACGCCATGGTGATACTGTCTTTACCGCCAGAAACAGAAGCAGCAACCAGATCACCATCCGAAATCATCTGATAGTCGTCGACAGCGCGCCGGACATAGCTTAACAGTCGTTTCCTGTCCATTTTTGACTATATCTTTTCGTTAAACTTGCGTTTTGCGAATAGTTAGGTCTTTCGGATCCACTGTCACTCCGTCAGACCAAATCCGTTCCAGATGATAAAAAAGCCTGGCTTCCTTGCTGAATACATGGACGATAATTCTTCCGAAATCGATCAATACCCAGGAACCTTCCTGATAACCCTCAACATTTTTGGATTCACATCCCAGCTCAGCCAAACGATCCTGTACTTCATCGATCAATGCATGAACATGATTGGGATTGTTCCCATGGGCAATCAAAAAGTAATCAGCGAGAATCGAAATATGATGAATATCCAGAATCCGGATATCCTGGCCCAGTTTATCATCGAGTGCCTGATAAGCTGCTTCAGCCAGTTTGGCGGAAATCTGAAGATCCTTCTCTAAATTGGTTTTTTCAGTCTGTTCTGCCATTGATAAGCTTTCCTTTTTACTATTCTTTCTTTTTTAAAGGTGTTTTAATAACGTTATAATACTTCATTGCATCCATCGTCAATGGATGAACTTTTTTTCCTTTACCGGCAACAAACCGGAAAGTATGTGTCATGATATACAGTAATCCCTCATCCAGGTTATCATATACCAATTTTCTTGCTTCTGAAAGCCCTTCGAATGAAGGACGTCCGGGCTCGATGAAATCAGCACAGTAAATGATCTTATCCATCAGGGACATATTGGGTCTTCCTGTGGTATGATAACAGATCGATGAGAAAACTTCTTCCGGCAAGTTCGGATAACGTTCCCTCGCCTCTACTGAACCTGCAAAAGCATGAAGAATGCTGGTATAGTCCGATGTCAGATTATATTTCTTCGGAAATGCCTTTTTACAGATAGAAAGCTGTACATTGAGATCAAGGTTTTTTGCGTTATCATGAAGCAGCGCTGCCAGAGATGCCAGATTGGGATCAGCACCAAATTTCCTGGCAAGCGTGACAGCAGTCTGTTCGACACCCAGTGTATGCTGATAACGGCTTTTCTTGATCCTTCCATCAATCCATTTCAGGATATCTTCCCGATATCGCAAATATTCCTGGTAGTCCATCTTATTTGACCGGTAACTCTATCTTAGGTTCTTCGGCGCGACGATACAAAACAAAACGCCTTCCAATAGTCATGACAATTTCACTGTGTGTACGTTCACTGAGTTTTTCAGCGCAAGTGAGCACTTCTTCTTCACAGTTTTTGAGTACATTGATCTTGATCAGTTCACGGGCTTCCAGTGCGTCGGAAACAGCATTTACCAGTTCCGGTGTCACACCGGCTTTTCCTACCTGAAAAACAGGATCCAGATCATGAGCCATTTTACGCAAAAAAGCTCTCTGCTTAGGTTTCAGCATGAATGTTCCCTCCTATTTTAGTGGAAGAAGTCGAATGCGATTCCGCCAATATAGATCGTATCGCCCTCTTCGACTCCGCTCTGTTCCAGAGCATCAATAATGCCGCGGTCTCTCAGGAACTTCTGGAAGAAGTCAAATCCCTTTTCCGATTCCAGATGGGTATATCCAAGCATCTTATCAAGAACAGGTCCATAAACTTCAAATTCATGATCACCTGTTTTTTCGATCGTATAACCCGGTCCGTTATCATCCTGCATAGTTTCGAAATACTCACGTTCGAAGACTACCGGTTCAGGATCCTGAGTGTCCCTTATCCGGACAACTTCATCCAGCAGTTCACGAATGCCTTGTCCGGTTGCTGCAGAAATCGGGAAAATTTTGATTCCGTGGCTTTCAGCATATTCCTGCAGTTCCTCCATAAAGATCTCGCTGTCAGGAAGATCGATCTTGTTGGCACCGATAACCTGTGGAAGGCCGGCCAGTTCTTCACTGAACAGTTCAAGTTCCCGATTGATATGCTCAATATCCTCTACAGGATCTCTGCCATCAACTCCGGCAGCATCGACAAGATGAATCAGCACACGGGTTCGCTCAAGATGCTTAAGGAACTCATGGCCGAGTCCGACTCCTTCAGAAGCCCCATCGATCAGTCCTGGAATATCAGCGATCACAAGCGTTTTTCCATAGCTCAGTTCGACGACACCAAGCTGCGGTGTAAGTGTTGTGAATGGATAATCGGCAATTTTAGGCTTTGCATTGGATACACGGGACAGAAATGTAGATTTTCCTGCATTGGGATATCCCAGTAAACCAACGTCTGCCAGAACTTTCAGTTCCAGGATAAGGTCCAGCTTTTTTCCTTCCTGTCCGGGCTGAGCATATTGGGGAATCTGCATAGTCGATGTAGCAAAATGCTGATTGCCTTTTCCGCCCTTTCCACCCTTCAAAAGAACTTCCCGCTGACCGGCTGTAGCCATATCAACAATGATCAGACCACTTTCTGCTTCTTTAATGATCGTACCAACAGGAACAGGAATCACGAGATCATTGCCTTTTTTTCCAAAACTGCGGTTTCCGCTTCCATCCATCCCATTTTCAGCTTTAAAGATCCGATGATAACGGAACTCTGCCAGGGTATTGATATCAGAAACAGCTTCAAAAATTATATCTCCGCCTTTTCCACCGTCTCCTCCGTCGGGACCGCCGGCAGCAACAAACTTTTCTCTGCGAAAAGATGCACAGCCGTTGCCGCCCTTGCCGGATGCGACTGAGATTCTGGCTTCATCGATAAACATAGAAATTCCTCCAAAAAAACAGGCTTCAAAACACAGTTTGAAGCCTGTTCGATATCCATATCTTTGAAGAAGAGACGATCAGGCAGTTAGATCAGTCTTTCTCCTCTACAGGGTAAACGGAGACCTGCTTTTTGTCGCGGCCTTTTCTTTCGAATTTGACACGTCCGCTTACCAGAGCATATAAAGTATCATCTTTACCGATACCAACATTGATACCAGGATGAATACGAGTGCCTCTCTGACGATACAGGATATTTCCAGCCTTCACGACCTGTCCGTCCGCTCTCTTCGCGCCAAGGCGCTTCGCTTCGGAATCACGGCCGTTCTTAGTGGAACCAACACCCTTCTTATGTGCGAAGAGCTGAAGATTCATCATTAACATGGTGTTTTTCCTCCTTTAATTCTGATCGATCGACAGTACCATGTACCCCGATCCGTAACTTTCGATGATCGATTCTAGCCCCAGACGGAATGTTTCAAGAAGCAGCTTGGCTTCTTTGATCTTTTTTCCTTTTTTAATCGATGGAATGATGACTTTTAAATAGCCGTCCCTCATATCCGTTTCAAGATCCAGATGAAGAAGTGTCTCAAGTGCGTTGGCAGTATTGATTGCAAGAACCGAAACAGCTGAACAAATGATATCGAATCCTTCTTCACCAAATCCGGCATGACCGGATATGATATATCCGTAAAGATCTCCTTCCGGGTTTTGTAAAAGCTTAGCCTGGATCATCGCAGTGGGATTTTAAGCGTTGATCGAATCGATCTTCAGCTTGGTGAAATACTGTCTGTGTCCGTTTTTCTTGTGGTAGCCTTTTTTGGCTTTGTACTTGTAAACGATGACTTTCTTGCCGCGGCCTTCTTCAAGGACAGTAGCAGCAACGCTGGCACCCTCGACAAAAGGATTTCCAGCCTTTACACCGGTTTCTCCGGACACCATCAGAACCTTATCGAAAGAAGTTTTTTCACCTTCGATGAGTCCTAATTTTTCTACGGAGATGACATCTCCTTCTTGTACCCGGTACTGTTTTCCACCAGTTTCGATAACAGCGTACATCCGAGCACCTCCTTCTTTAAAAAACTCGCCAATTACGGTACTTAAATTAAGTTTGAAAACCTCATTGAGCGGCAACTAAGAAATTATATCATAAACAAAATCATAAGTCAACAAAAAAATACTCTGCCTTAGTGAGAATAAAAACCAGGCAGAGCGAAAACTGATTCGAAACGAGGGTGAAAGACGTAAGCAAACTTCGAACAACTGTGTTCGAAAAGGGAACAAATTGCAACGTCAACGAATCGAACTATGTTCGGATTATACATCTATTTCGTTCGAATGTCAAGTCTGCTTTTTAAGTTTTCCAAAACTGTCACAGAACATCTGTTTGACAAAAGGAATATTTCAATGCTATAATAATGTTCGACAAGCCAGTTTGTTATATCCACTGATATATGCAGGAGGATTTATATATGGATGTTCTTTCCCCCAAACAGAATGAGATTCTGTCCTTTCTGATCAACTTCCAGAACGATCGCGGATATGCTCCTTCAGTCCGTGAGATCTGTGAAGCTGTTCGCTTGAGTTCGACTTCTTCTGTTCATAATCATTTATCCAAACTTGAAGAAAAAGGATTTATCAAACGGGATCCTGCCAGACCCCGTTCGGTTGAAATTCTCAAACAGCCGGATGCGAACAATTTTGTTTCGCCTGTTCGTGCAAAAATCGAACGCACGTTCTCTTACCCGGATGCAAAACGAACATCTGAAATCGTAGCTGTTCCCATACTTGGTCGTGTTAGAGCCGGTGAGCCGATTCTTGCCGTTCAGAATATCGAAGACTACTATCCTCTTCCTGTTTCGTGTACTCAGAACGCAGACTGTTTTATGCTGCGCGTTCAAGGAGAAAGTATGATTGAAGCAGGTATCATGGAGAATGATCTGATCCTGGTTAAATCGCAAAGAAGTGCTTCTGACAGAGATATCGTCGTTGCTCTTCTCGGTGACAGTGTGACGGTCAAAACTTTCTATAAAGAAAAAAGCTTTATCAGGCTTCAGCCGGAAAACAGACGTATGAATCCCATCCTGGTTAAAGATTGCCAGATACTGGGAAAAGTTATCGGTTTAGTCAGAATGATGAATTTATAAAGATCCATAAAAAAAGGCCTCATTACGAGGCCCTTTTTTGTTTTAATCTTAGTCATCAAATAAGTCGATCTGTTTGGAAGCCTGTTTGGCACGATGCTTTTCAAGCAGCGTGTTGATTTTCTGATGAGGATCCAGAAGATTGTTGACTGTCATATCATGATTCAATGAAGCGATGAAATAAGCAATATATTTGGATACATCAACTTCGTAGTACCACGGACAGGCGAGAAGTTCCGGGGAACGATAGGTCAGATTCGTAGTCAAAACAGCATGAAGGACTCCTGCATCAACTGCTTTTTGGAATTTTGAAATTCCCTCCGTGAAAAGACCATAGGTGCAGCCGGCAAAAATCCTGCCCGCTCCTCTCTTCTTGAGATCATAGGCAATATCAAGCATCGATTCGCCGGATGCGATCATATCATCATAGATCAGTACGTCTTTACCGGACGGATCACTGCCAAGAAACTCATGTGCAACGATCGGATTACGGCCATTTACTACCTGGGAATAGTCTCTTCTCTTATAATACATGCCCATATCTACCCCAATGACAGAGGCATAGTAGACATTTCTGGAGATAGCTCCTTCATCAGGGCTGACAACCATGAAAGAATCCTTATCGAGATGAATCTCAGGAACGTGTTTCAGGAGTGATTTAAGCACCTGGTAAGTAGGCATAATATTGTCAAAGGGCATGAGCGGAACGGCATTCTGAACACGTGGATCATGTGCATCAAATGTTACGATGGAATCCACGCCCATTGACTGCAGTTCCTGAAGGGCTACAGCACAGTCCAGAGATTCCCGATAGATCCGGCGATGCTGTCTTGCGCCATACATATTCGGCATGACGACATTGATTCGATAAGCTTTACCGCCGATAGCCTGAATGATCCGCTTCAGATCAGCATAATGATCATCCGGAGACATGGGAACTTCTTGCCCGTACATCTTATAACGGCAATTGTAATTGCCGACATCCGTGATCAGATACAGATCCAATCCTCGAACAGACTGATTAATGATTCCTTTGCCATCACCGGTCTGGAACCGGGGACAACTGACAGGAATCAGAAACGAAGAAGATCCGTCCTGTCCGCCTGCTTCAAGGTTTGCATATAATCTGCGCAGATGCTCATCGACTTTCTGTCCGATCTCTTTGGCGCTGTCAAAGGCCATAATTCCAAGTGGGGCTGTCTGCAGATGTTTGACATTGTCAACAGTTGAAGAAAAAGGCATTTTATTCCTCTCTTTCGCTTTTTCTGATAACATTCACAAAAAGTTCAACGGTAATTATACCATATCTGCCAATGAAAAGGAAGGACTAAAATTTGGGTACGATAACAAAAGTAAGTAGAATATCGGATAAAAATCAGTTATAATCAATGAATCAAGCATTTGAAAGGAGACATATTTCTTGAATATCCATCTTTATGTGATCGGCGCTTTATATCTTCTCATACCGATCTCTGCGCTCATTATTCTGCGAATCCGGCATAAGTATCGTATCGCTTCCATCATAACCGGTATCGCAGGCTTTTTTCTCTCCATGAGGGTGCTGATGACAGTTGTTAATGTGATTTTCACTCTCCTGGGCGTAACCAGGGATTTCTGGAGTGCACATCCTGTGCTGAATGAAGCCATGAATATAGTTCTGAATGTTGTTTTTCAGAATATCGTCCTGTATTTTCTGATGAAACTGGTTCTGAAAAGTCGACTGTCCCTCTATGACAGTATGGCCATGGGTATCTCTTTCTGTTTGGGCAACTGTTTCATCGAAGGATATTATTCGATCTATCTTATCCGTATTCTGAAAAGTCATGAGGCCGGAATTCTGGATCAGCTTGCTTCCGATGCCCTTCCGCTTGAAAAACTGCAGGAAACAGTTGATGAGGCGCTGAGCTTTGGCATGGGACATTACTATCTTCAATTGTTTGCCGCACTCACAGTAGTCTGTCTTTCTGCTGTACTATGTATGCTGCTCTATCATGCACTGAAAAAGCCGGATCAGCGATTCATTTATTTAGCATGTGGTATTCATGCCATCTGTCTGGTTCTGATCGATCTGTCCATGCTCTCCTCCGGGAATCTTCTGTATTTTCTTGCGAATCTCACAGCTTTGCTGATCGCCGGTGCTATCTTTGTTCTGTACAAGAAATGGTATCGACAGCAGCAAATTGAACTGGCCAGAAAGAAACGTGAATACAGACAATCGCTTAAATCTTCATAACAGTATGATGGATGTATCCTGGGCAGCTATAGAGAGAAAGACCTGTTTTAGTTAACAGGTCTTTTTTCATGCCATTCTGTAAGTACACTGAGTGAATCTTTTGGAAGATAGGTTTCCTGGATCTTACCGGAAACCGACGCATCTGCCAAGCTATAACGATAAGTTTCATCCAACTGTGAAAGCGGGAGAATACCGGAAGGATCATGGATCAGAAAAGCTCCGCGACTTTTTCCGCCCTTCTCCCGATAACCCAACATGGAAGACAGAAATACCAGATCCGTAAGCAGCAGATCTTCGATCTGGAAATACTGCGCCAGATCCTGTCTGGAAGAAGGATAGACGATTTCCAAAAGGTGAGAATACATGTAACGAATGATTTCCAAAAGATTGGATATTTTCGACGTATCACGGATGACAAGGGCTGCCTGATCCATCTTCTTGCCAATTTCACTGCGCATCAATCGGATATTGACCTGATGCGGATTGGGTGCCTGAGCGGCCAGAGAAAGAAATTGTTCAGATAGCTTCTGACATTCCAGCAAAGGTTTTCTGACCAAAGCAGCAAATGCTTCAGAATCGATCGCTGAAACATTCTGATTCGACTTGGAAGCGATATACTGGCTGGCTGCACTGGAGGAAGTCATAGCCGCCGAGATAGATGTTCCTTCCGGTGCATAAATGCCCAGACAGGCAGCTGCTTCTCCGATCGGGAACAGGTGTTTGATATTGGACTCAAAATGTGCGTCCGTTTTCAAACCGCCAAGATAACCTCGCACCTGTACAGATACTTCAACAGCAGATTTTGCCGGATCGATTCCTTTTTCCAGCAGCAGCTGGTAAGCTTCAGATGAAAGATCGAGAAGTCGTTCATAAGGCTTTTTGTCGGATTCAAATCCTCTTGGATTGACACGGTAATCCATAAAAACATGACGTCCCTTACGGATTTCCTGATGTATCAGCAGATCCAGGATCGATGTTCCGTCTTTCCTGGCTTTCTTGATGTCGAAATTCCATTCTCCGGCTTTCTTTTTCTGAAGGTCATACAGCAGAGAAAGCTTATCGGAAAAAACATCTGCCAGAAACTCTTTAGGATCTTTTCCGGAGGCATCGACCGATACATAACGCGGTACAGCCGCCTGGTAAGGTCCGTTCATCATCAGCATCTTTCTCAGTGCTGTAATACCGCTCTCCACTTCTGTCAGATTTTGTGCAGCTGCACCGATTCTGAGTGCTGCACCAAGACAGCCGGCATGATCCTTTGAGAGAGCTTCCGAGTAGAAGATGCCGCCTTCTGCACCGCAGGCAAGAACGAGATTCTGACAGTGATAGACGGCAAAACGCTGATGCCTTTCATGCATCTTCTCGAGATTCAAGGCGATAGCTCCGACAAGATTCTCACCAGTCTCATCTGTCAGAAGACGAATAATCTGCTGAGAAGTGAAAACAGGGATCTCGCGATCAGAAACCTGCCGGATAAGCTGTTCATAGATCAGAGAGGTCGTTTTAGGCCCTATATGGATCTTACGAGCGTATTTTTTCCCGTTTTTTCCCGGGAGGAAATACTCTCCCTTTTCATCGGAAGGGAACGGAACACCATAGGAAGTAAGCCTGTAGAAAGCTCTGAGCGAATGTGCCGCCTGTGCATACGCGATATCCCCATCCAGGTTCGTATCAGAAAGATCCCTTGCCATGCGGTATGGGCTGTCTCCTTCGTTGCCGTAATCAGCCAGACGATAATAATACTGTATACCGGCACTTGCCGCCTGAGTGGTGCTTCCTCTTGGACTGTCGATCACCAGCGCAATATCATGGATTCCAAGATCATAAAGAGAAAGAGCTGTGCTTAGTCCCGCTGCTCCGCCGCCCACGATCAGGGTATGAAGATTAATGACTCGTGTGACTTGTCCACTGATAATGATTGAATCTGTTTTCATTCTTTTCCCCGTCCGATCATGATTAAAAAGAGGGCTATATATTCATACAGCCCTCCTTTAGGAATTCAGGTAATATCAGGCGTTAACGATATCAGAGAAGTCAGCTTTCAGGCTGGCACCTCCAACCAGACCGCCATCGATATTCGGCATTGCAAACAGTTCTTTTGCATTGCCGGCATTGACGGATCCGCCATACTGAATACGGATCTCTTCCGCTGTTTCAGCTCCGTAGATCTCGCAAAGAACTTTACGGATCGCAGCACAGACTTCCTCAGCCTGTTCATTTGTTGCGGTCTTACCGGTACCGATAGCCCAGATCGGCTCATAGGCGATAACTGTTTTAACAGCGTCTTCCGGTTTAACATCTTTCAGCGCGATCTTTGTCTGCAGACGAACAAGATCTTCTGTGATTCCCTGTTCTCTCTGCTCCAGTGTTTCACCAACACAGATAATGGGTTTCAGACCATGCTCCAGTGCTTTGAGGACCTTCTTATTGACGATTTCATTGGTCTCACCAAAATAACCGCGTCTTTCTGAATGTCCGAGAATAACATATTCACAGCCAGCGCCGACCAGCATATCCGGGGCAACCTCTCCGGTATAAGCACCCTTCTCTTCGTAATACATGTTCTGTGCACCGATCTTGATATTGGTGCCTTTGACAGCCTCAACAGCTACAGCAATATCAAGGAAAGGAGGACAGAAAACAACTTCCGTCTCTTCACTGGAACCTACCAGAGGTTTCAGCACCTCGATGAGTGCCTTGGCCTCTGCCGGTGTCTTGTTCATCTTCCAGTTTCCGGCAACGATTCTTTTACGCATCAGAGTTTCTCCTTATGGTTTATTTGTCGTTCGCTGCTACGACACCGGGAAGATCCTTGCCCTCAAGGAATTCAAGGGAAGCACCGCCGCCGGTGGAGATGTGGGACATCTTGTCACCATAGCCAAGGTTGTTGACTGCAGAAGCGGAATCACCACCACCGATAACCGTGATCGCATCAGGAAGTTCAGCCAGAACTTTGGCAATTGCTTCGGTTCCTGCAGCAAACTTGGGCATTTCAAATGCACCCATAGGTCCGTTCCAGACTACAGTCTTGGCATCTTTCAGTGCCTCAGCAAACAGTTCCTGGGTCTTCGGTCCGATATCCAGACCCTGCCAGTCATCCGGAATAGCACCGGTTTCGACGATTGCCGTATTGGCATCATTGGAGAACGCATCAGCAATCACGTTGTCGATGGGAAGAAGCAGTTTAACGCCTTTGTCTTCTGCTTTCTTCAGCATTTCAAGAGCATAGTCCAGATAATCATCTTCGCACAGAGACTTACCGATCTTACCACCCTGTGCTTTAGCGAAGGTGTAGGCCATACCGCCGCCAATGATCAGAATATCGACTTTATCAAGCAGATTGTTGATAACAGAGATCTTGCTGGAGACTTTTGCGCCACCCAGGATAGCTGCAAACGGACGTTTCGGATTGTTGACTGCGTTGCCAAGGAAATCGATTTCTTTCTGCATCAGATAACCAACGACAGAAACAGGAATAAACTTGGTAACACCGACATTCGAGCAGTGAGCACGATGAGCGGTTCCAAATGCATCATTGACAAAAACGTCAGCGAGAGAAGCAAGTTCTTCAGAGAAGGTATCGACGTTCTTGGTCTCTTCCTTGCGGTAACGGGTATTTTCAAGCAGAATGACGTCTCCGTCTTTCATAGCAGCAACAGCAGCTCTTGCGTTCGGGCCAACAACTTCAGGATCGGCAGCAAACTTGACTTCCTGTCCGAGAAGTTCGGAAAGACGTACAGCAACAGGTGCTAAAGAAAGCTCCGGCTTGGGCTCTCCTTTCGGCTTTCCGAGATGAGAGCAAAGAATCAGACGCCCTCCATCCGCAATCAGTTTTTTCAGAGTCGGAAGTGCTGCGACTAAGCGGTTTTCGTCGGTAATTTTTCCATCTACCAGAGGAACGTTGAAATCACAGCGTACGAGTACGCGCTGGCCTTTGACATTGATATCATCAACAGATTTTTTGTTGAGCATGGCAAAGTAACCCCTTTCTTCAGCTAAAATATTTTATGAAAATACTGTGAGTCAAATAGTATCAGACCCTTTTCCATTCTAACGCATATACAGCAAAATTTCAAGAGCATATCTCGAGGTAATGCAGGATAAACTCGGAAAACAAAGAGTTCGACCATGCGAACCATGGCCTTGTAAATTGACTCGGATCGTCCTTATGAACCCCTTCATGCATAAACAATTGATCCATATCGGAATCCGGAACAGAAGACAGAAGAAGATCGAATACTCTTTGGACTTCTTCTTTGCTCTCGCTCGTCAGTCCCTGCATACTGAGTGCGATCGGCCAAATATGATCCGGAGGTGTATGCGGACTGCCGATACCGGAAAGAACCTTGCCCTCGTAGTAATATGGATTGACCTTGGACATAATCATTTGGCGGGTATTTCGATAAACCGGATCGTCACAGGAAACATATCCGAGATACGGTATCGAAAGAAGGCTTGGGACATTGGCATCATCCATCAGAAGATAGTTTCCTTTTCCGTCGACTTCGTAAGCATAAACTTTTCCATAAGTCGGATGCTGAACGACCCCGAATGTTTCGATTCCTTCACGGATCATATCAGAAAGCCTTCTGCACCGTGCTGCCATTTTCTCGTCAGAATAGACTTCAGAAGCAATCTGAGCTGCCTGTTTTAACACAACTGAAGCAAACATATTGGAGGGAATCAGATAACCATAGACACAGGCATCATCACTTGGACGAAATCCGGACCATGTCATCCCGGTATAGACAACAGGATTTCCCTTGCCCTGCTCCGGCAATGTATCGGAAGAGGGACAGTCCGTTCTTTCAAAGTGATACAGTGAATGTTCATGATGCTGTTCAATTTCAAAAACATCCAGTATACGATGAAGTGCCCTCATAAAGTTTTCATCCAGATGGTCAGTACATCCTGTCTCCTGATAGACAAGTGAAGCAAGCTGGATCGGATAGCAGAGAGAATCGATTTCATACTTGCGCTCATATACATAAGCATTTCGTGTCGTCAAATCGGCCCTGTAACAGTTAAAATCCGGTTTTTCGTTGAAGGCATTGGCATAAGCATCTTTAAGAATGCAGTCTGCCTGTCTTTTCGATAGCCCGACGATCAGTTTAAGAATCGACTGATTTTCAGCAGCCAGCGGGATATAATGTCTTACCTGAGCACTTGAATCCCTCAACCACATGGCAGGGATATCTCCGGTAAAGACAAAAACATCCTCTCCGGAGATCTTCGTTGTCGTTGACAAGGTATTCGGATAACAATTCATAAAAAGCCGGGCCGCTTTGGAATCACGGCCCAGCTTTTCACATACCCGATCGATGACCGGGATAAGTTCTTTTTCCAGCATCTTATCTCCTGTATTATGATTTGATAAATTCCTGGGATAACATATCATTAGCGATGGTCGTATTGAACATTTTCCGGATAAGTTCAGGATCACGCGTCCGACCAAGAATCCACATCAATTTGGTGACAGTGGATTCCAGGGTCATGTCATATGATTCCATGACTCCGAATTCGTTTTTGGCCAAATTACCGGAATGATAAACAGCGATATCACTGCCCTCAAAGATGGCCTGAGTCGTAAGAACGATCGTTTTACCCTCATGGATCAGATATTCGATCACGTCATGAAAATCATATTGATCGCCCTCCGGAATTCCTCCGACACCATAGCTTTCCAGGACAAATGCATCATAGGATTCAGCAGCAAGTTTCAGGATCTGCGCACTGACACCCGGTATCAGCTTAAGGACAAAGATATGAGGATCCATCCGATGATAGAACACCGGGGTGGAATTTTTGCTGACGGGCTGAATATACTGGATGATACCGCGGTCATGGATAACAGCGACAGCCGGATAGTTGATTGAACTGAAAGCATCATAGCTTTTGGTGTTCATTTTCCGGGCACGGGTTCCCATGATGACTTTTCCGCCGAATACCACGACGACCCCACTTCCCTCGTCAAAACAGGCATAACGAAGAGAATCCATCAGATTGGCTTTGGCATCTGTCATATCCATTTCCATCGGCCTTTGAGAACCAGTGATAACAATAGGTTTGGGGCTTGACTGAATCAGATAGGAAAGTGCTGAAGCCGTATAAGCCATGGTATCTGTACCATGAGCGATGACAAATCCGTCATAATCAGAATATGCACTCTCAATGGTTGAGGCGATCTTGAGCCAACAATCCGGATGCATATTGGTACTGTCGATATTCATCAGCTGGATCGTATCGACAGTGCAAAACTCCTTTGATTTCGGAACAAAACTGACCAGTTCTTCCGAAGACATCAGAGGAGAAAGGCCATTCTCGGTAGATTTACAGGCGATCGTGCCGCCGGTCGCCAGAAGCAGGATCTTTTTCAAATCAGATTACTTCTCCTCTGCTTTTAATGCATCACGAATTTCCGTAAGCAGTTTGACTTCGTCGGAAGGTTCCGGATCCGGTTTGGGTTCTTCTTCTTTTTTCTTCTTGAATTTGTTCAGTGCTTTGACCATCAGGAAAACGACCAGGCCAATGCAAAGGAAGTTGATGATATTCTGAATGAAAGTACCGTAATTGATCGATGCTTCTCCAAGCTGAATCGCATATGCGGTAAAATCCATTCCGCCGATCAGCCAGCCGAGGAAAGGCATTACGATATCATTGACAAGTGAAGATACGATAGCCGTAAAAGCGGCGCCGATGATCATGGCAACAGCCAGATCCATCACATTGCCGCGTGCAATGAATTCTTTGAATTCTTTGAATAATTTTTTCATAGTTTTATCCCTTCTTGAAAAAGAATATTTCCTCCTACCATGGTAAGAGAAACATGGATAGAATCATCAAACAGAATCAGATCTGCCGTTCTTCCGGCAGCCAGGATCCCAAGATCAGAAGATCTTCCGATGATTCGTGCAGCGATTCGCGTTTGCATATCAACTGCTTCAGGCATTGAAGCGCCTGCCAGAGTGATCATATTTCTGACCAGTCGGTCAGTTGTCGCAACAGAACCAGCAAATGCCTTCCGATCCGGCATTTTACAAACTCCGTTTTCAATGATCACTCGTTGTCCGTTTTGTAAACTTCCGAGAATGCTGTCACCGTCCGGCATTCCGGCTCCCCTTAAGGAATCCGTAACAGCTGTCGTCCGGTCGGGTCCGATAAAGCGGTAAACCATCTCCAGTAAAGGTGCAGGCAGATGATGCCCGTCGGCAATCACCTCTACAGTGAGCTCATCCAGAAGATAAGCACTTTCGATAATACCAGGATATCGGTATCCTCCTCTTCGAACGATGGTGGAACAAGCAGAATAAAGATGAGTTATATGAGAGAAGCCATGACGAATGGCTTCTTTTACTTCATCATATGTCGCATCAGAATGCCCGATGGATGGAGTAATACCTCGGCCTCTCAGATACTCTGCCATATTCAACGCGCCCGGAATTTCCGGGGCGATCGTCCAGCGTTTGATCCATGGACTGCTTTCACAGAGGAATTTGACCTCGTCCATGTCAGGATTTCGTATAAACCGGGGATCCTGTGCCCCGCTTTGATTAGGAGAAAGATAAGGTCCTTCCAGATGAAGTCCCAGAAATCTGGCTCCGGTCTTTTGATCTTTTACCTTCTCATAGATTCTGAAAGTATCAAGCAGTTCATCCACTGAAGCTGCAAGAGTCGTTGGAAGCAGACCTGTTGTCCCATATCGCATATGTAATCCGGCAGCGGTAAGATAAGCTTTTTCTGTTCCATCCATGTAGTCACTGCCGCCGCCGCCGTGGGTGTGAATATCGATAAAACCATGAGAGATATATCGATCTTCACCATCAATTACCTGAAGATCCGGGACTGTATCGTTGTTGATATCTCCAAGTCCCCCGGGAGGAGTGATCTGCTCGACCTTGTCATCTTTGATCAGAAATTCACAGGGAGTAATGATCCGGTCTTGAACCAACCGAACATTTATGATTTTGATCATCATTTGATCCTGCCTGTTTCTTCAAGCCACTGATTCTGCCTGTGAGCTTCCTCGTACACAGCGACCTGCTGCCGAACCTGCTGCAGTGTTACTTCCAGAGGGATTCCACTTAGTATATGCTCATATACATTGGTATAGTATTCGTCAACGGCCTGTTCAAACGGTGCCTGCGGGTCTCCGTCCCAGGACTCTTCTATCCACGGAAGCTTTTCTGCACAGTATGCCGGCGTTCCATCCGGATGAGAAATAAACGTCCTGGACAGTGTCTGAGATGGTGCTTTTTCGGGATCATAATAACGCCAGTCTATATGGGCCATCGTACCTTTTAAGCCACCATACTGTCCATGAATCTTGTAAGTATAGCAGGGATAGGCATCGCAACAGGAAATCGAAAGATCAATGAGCGGTTTATCTTTGGCCGTCAGGATCAATTTGACATAATCTTCTGCATCACCGAAGGTTCCGACTCTGTCCATACGGCAGAAAACATCCGGCATATGATCAAAGTCATTCAGAATCACCAATGCCTGATCAAGTGGATGCGGCCCCGTATTTCGAAGGCTGCCGCCATTCATGGAAAGAAGTGTCTGCCAGTCCCATCTGCGGGAAAAGCCATTGAAGTGAATATCGACTTCAATAATACGGCCTAAAACACCGCTTTCAAGGATCTCACGAACTTTTTTAAAATAAGCGGCAAAACGGGACTGCTGGAAGATGAACAATTCTTTCCCGTTTTGCTGTGCACAGGCGCACATTCTGTCAAATTCTTCCACATTGCAGGCGGCTGGTTTTTCACAGAGAACAGAAAAACCATGAGATAAAAGATCCATGGTAATAGGACCATGCTGAACAGAATAAGTAGAATTGACAACCAGATCGATCTCAGAAGAATGCCCGAAGAGTTCCTGATAAAAAGCATAAACGGGAACACCATATTCAGCTGATGCTCTTTTGCGTCTGTCCTCATCCTCATCTACGATGGCTGTGATTTCAAAACGTTTCCGGGCGATATCGTTTTGCAGGTAATGCCCATGTATATCACGTCCGCTTCTGCCCTGTCCTATGATCGCAATCCGAAGTTTTTTCATGGTCTGGAACAAACCTCCCTGGATTTATCGATTGTTGGGTCTATTGTAGTTTAAAGCGCTAAAAAAGTCAATCAGATAAACGGTTGCCCACAGATCCATACAGCATAGATTTTAAGATCATCATCGGCCAGAATCAGGCTTGCCTTTTTACCTTCCCGAATCGAACCATATTGATCCTGAATTCCAAGATCTCTGGCAGGATTGATCGATCCCATCTGAACAGCTTCATTCATGGGAATTCCAAGGGATATCATGTTTTTAACACATTGCGTGACTGTGCAGATGCTGCCGCAAAGTGTACCGTTGGAAAGATAAGCTGCATCTTTGATTACATAAGGAAGGCCTGGCGGAATCATCTCATCAGATAGTCCGCCGAGTTCACAGGAATCACTGATCAGTGTAATATGATCCGTTCCCTTTTGCCTGATCAGAATTCTGCATACTTCCGGTGCAACATGGACCAGATCACCGATCAGCTCGCATTCTATGGAATCATCATTAAGAACTGCTCCCAGAACTCCGCTCTGCCGATGATTCAGGGAAGGCATAGCATTGAATGTATGAGTAGCCCGGCTGATTCCCCATGTGAAAGCTTCTCTTGTCTGTTCATAGGTCGCATTTGTATGACCGATCGACATTTTGACATGATGGTTTGTTCCCAGGCGAATAACTTCTTCCGCACCTGGCATTTCCGGAGCGATCGTCATGATCCTGATCATTCCTTCCGAAAGATCCAGATACTTCTGCATCGTATCAACAGACGGAGGAACGATGGCTTTCTCATTCATCGCCCCCTTCTTAACGGGGTTCAGGAAAGGACCCTCCATATGGATACCAAGGATCTCGGCACCGCAATCGATGGACCATTCTTGTGAAGCAGCAACATTGTTTCGTATTGCACTGAATGC
Organism: Bacillota bacterium; assembly: GCA_017420625.1. Next base: position 21,417 of record JAFOIR010000363.1, on the reverse strand, counting down.
TTTTTCGTCCAAAGAAGAAGCAATTCCGGCAGCATATCCCGTGACACCGGTTTTTGCAAGCTCTTTACCAAGCTTTTTTACTTCTTCCACTGTTTGTGCAGTACAGGAGATACCATAGTAACCATGCATATGCACATCAATCAGGCCGGGAAGAAGTTTCTTCCCCTCAGCGGGAAAGATGTCTTCTTTCGGAAGAGGCTGCAGATGACCGATCGCTTCAATATGATCATCTTTGATACGAAGATCACCATCGATCCATTCGAAATGATCGTTCAGAATTCGGGCACCTTGAATCAGCATAACTTTTCCTCCTGTTAGTAATCCCAATGATCATACCAGACAGCAAGATATGGATCGATTTCCAGTAGATCCTTCATAGCATCCGGTGCAAACAGATAATCCAGGATCAGATTGGTCATATAAGGCCCATCTACAGAAGAAAGAATCGCACAGTAGACGAGGTCCCCGGAATCTGTCTTAAAGACAGAAGCATAACTGCTGTAGTTTTCTTCGATATATCCTGTTTTCCCACCTTCGAAATGCAGTGTAGGTACATCATAATCTTTATTCAGAAAGAAAGAAGAATTATCGATCTCGATCTCAATCAGATCACCGTCCCGATCGATCGTGATCGTTCGATTAAAGGTTTGCTCCAACTCACGGAATACGGGCATGGTATAGGCCTGTTTTACCAAGAGATTCAGATCATAAGCACTGATATAATGTTCATCTTCATATAAGCCATGTGGATTCATAAAATGAGAATCATTCATTCCAAGTTCTTTTGCACGATGATTCATCAGATCCGCAAAAGCCTCGATCGAACCAGATACTTCCATAGCAATGGCACAGGCACAGTCATTATAGGATTCAGTCAGAAGTGCATAGAGAAGATCCCGCATAGAGATTCTGTCCCCTTCCTGAAGATACAGCAGCATACTGTCCGGATCATCATAACATCCATAAAGATCCTGCACTTCGATCATCGCATCCAGATCCTGCGTGTGCTCTAATGCCAGAATCGTCGTCATCAGTTTTGTCGTTGATGCAGGATAAGTCCGTTCATGCGCATTGAGTTCAAAGAGTGTATTGCCTTTGCCATCGGTAATATAGGCACTGCCTACTTTGAAGCGGGAAGCAAGCTGTCGGTCGTAATAATCCTGGATCAAACGAAGAACTGTCGAACGATCGACCGTTCGCTTCTCGATGAGTGTATACTGAACAGGAATCTGATAAACCATTCCTGTGCTTTCTTCGAAGAATACTTTTTTCTGTCGATTATTAAGAAGAAAGAAAAGAACCCCGGCCAAAAACAATATAATCAGAACCAGAATCAGAAAACGTCGTCTGTTCTCACGTTTTTTCTTTTCCAGCCTGGCTTTTTTCCTTTCATATCGTTCGCGTTCATATTTATCCATGAATGATCGTTCCCATCCAACCTTCCCTTGCCTGACGGAAGGGAACGTTATTTATTTGTTTAATACTTTGTTGATAATAAATCTCACTTTGATCCTTCATATCATCCTGATGGCTTGACCAAAGATACAGACATCGCTTGGCATCGGCACCGGATGATCCTTCCAGACGCATTCTTCTTTGTTCATCGAAATACAGATCGATAGCTGAAAGATCTTCTTCCGTACCTTTTACAACAAGGAAACAGATTGCTTCCTTCTGAATCAGATCCTGGAATCCTTCCGGAAGATCATGCCTGTGTTGGTAAAGCAAAGATATGTAAAGATCTGCTTTTTCAATGTTTCCATACCAGATGGCTATTTCATAAAGATGATAAAGATAATATCCTTTGAAAGAAGAAAATGACTGCTCATCGATATCCGGAAGAGTAAAATCTTCGGGAAGAGACTCTTCGGAGAGAATTCTAAGAATATCAAATGTTTTTTGAGCATCTGTACGACATTCAGGACTTAAGATCATCTGAACAAGAAGCAGCGCATTGTTTGGAATATCCGCTCGATACAGCGGAATTAAACTGATGATCGTCGTAATGATCCCCGAGAAATAGAATGTTAAGAGAAATACATAGATGCCGGAAGAAGAAAAAGCATTTTGCTTAATAAGAATCGACCAGCAGCCTAATGTCAGAAGAAAATCGCAAAGTACATCGCCATAAAGATACAGAATCCATGACAAGACAGATTCATTCTTCTCTTTTGTCATGATGGACGAGATTATCTCCTGCTCCGGCAGCAGTTCTCTGGAATAAAATTTGTCCTTTTCACGGACATAATTCTTTTTTCCAAACCGATATGCGATGAGTTTTCTTCCACCCAACAAACCTCCGGCAAGGGTCCCGGCTTTCTGAATCAGACAATGTAACAAAATCGAAATAATGAATAAAACAATCAGCAGTGACGTGTGAATGGAATACTGCACTGCTCCTGTATGCGGCTCAATCAGTTTCCAGCCGCCAATCAATGACGATAGAATCAGGAGGATCTCCAGCGGCAGACTGATCAGGCGATAAAACCTTTTCAAAGAATTACTCCTCTTTTCTGAAGGAATATTAAAAATACATGTAAAGCTGGCACTTGAGCATGCCATTATATAGTTTACGACGTTTATTGGCTTTTCGTCCGAATGCCTCTTCGAAGGATTCATCCGGTGTGATAAAAGAATACGCATGGTCCGGAAGAGGTCTGCAGACGACACCCAAGGTCCTGTAAAGACTTCTCGCCGTCTGGATATCCAGCAGCCTTTCGCCGTAAGGCGGATTGCAAAGCAAAATCGCTTTTTTATGCCCTGTCATCGGGAATTGATCCACTCTTAATTTGCTGACATCCTGAACCGACAGATGAATTCTGGATGACACACCCGCTCTCTTCGCATTTTCCTGCGAGATCTCAATGGCCTGTGGATCTATATCATAGCCATAAGCTTCAAAGCTAAGATCACTTCGAATCTGAGATTTGGCTTCTTCTCTCAGTTCCCTGATATGATTGGAAGGCATGGCTCCCCAGTTCTCGAAGGAAAATCTTCGCATGATTCCGGGAGCAATGTGCAGAGCTTTCATACAGGCTTCTATGAGCAAGGTACCGGACCCGCACATCGGATCCACGACCAGGGAATCACCATGCACACGAGAAAGATCTACGATGCCGGCCGAAAGGGTTTCACGGATAGGTGCTTCGACCTTGGCTTTACGATAACCGCGTTTATACAGACCCGGGCCAGTCGTATCAAGCATCAGTGTGACCTGATCCTTCATAATGGAAAACTGAATTTGTACAAGAGGCCCTGATTCTTCAAACCAGGGATTCCCATAGCATTCCTTCAGTCTTTCTACGACAGCTTTTTTGATGATTTTCTGGCAATCCGGTACAGAATGCAGTTTGGAATTGAGGCTCCATCCTTTGACCGGAAAACGATCCATGGACCCGATAAAGTTCTCCCAGGGAGTGTCTTTCGTCCCTTCAAACAAATCATCGAATGAATAAGCCGGAAACTCAGCCATGACGATCAGAACGCGTTCTCCGGATCGAATCATCAGGTTGGCTCTTGCCATATCCCGAAGATCTCCTGTAAAACGAACAAATCCGTTCTCCGGAGCTACATCAGAAAACCCTGCATACCTGAGTTCATCCGCAACGATCCCTTCAAGTCCGAACAAGGTCGGAATCTGCATCAGTAAAGATTGTTTTTTCATACCTGCTCCGTGAGTTCGGTTTTTCTCTCATAATCGACAAAGCGATAACTGACACCATTTTCTTCATCATACATGGGTTCACTCTCGGAAACCACTTTCCATTCTTCTTCAGGAATGTTAGGAAAGAAAGTGTCAGCATCCGGAACCGTCATGTCAATCCTGGTGATATAGAGTTTGCTGACATAAGGAAGAGACTGCCGATACACACTGCCTCCGCCGATTACAAAGATCTCCTCTTCAGCAGCTTTACACTCTTCGAGTGCGGCAAATAAATCACGACGCACTTCCACCATCGGATGATCGACTGTAAAAGATGGATCATCAGCAATGACAATATGTTTACGTTTGGGCAGAACTCCGGGAAGGGAAATAAACGTATTCATCCCCATCAACATGGTATGTCCCCGGGTAATCTTTTTGAAATGCTTCAGATCATCGGAAATATGCCAGGGAAGCGTTCCCTTCCGGCCTATAGCTCCGTCTGAAGCAATAGCAACGATCAGCGATAACATCAGACAGCTACCTCCATCTTGATTTTGTCATGGAACTGGTAATCAATCAGACGAATATGTTTTGGAGTAAAAGCATAAAAATCTGTGACAGACGGATCGATCCAGAGCTTGGGTGCAGGGTACGCCTGATCCTTCCTGGAAAGCTGAATTTTCAACGGTTCCACCTGGTTTTCATAGACATGAGCGTTGCTGATCACATGAGTCAAAAGGCCAGGTTTTAATCCGACAGACTGAGCAATCAGATGGGTCAGAACGGCATACTGAGTCGTATTGAAAGGAACGCCCAGTCCCATATCTCCACTGCGCTGAACCAGCATACAGTTCAGTCTTCCATCTGTTACATCCCAGATCGACAAAAAGCAGCACGGAGCCAGTGAGCCGGTGGGAAGTTCAGGAATCTGCCAGAGATTTACCATCATGCGACGGCTTTGAGGATCATTTTTCAGATCTTTCAGAAGCTGATCCATCTGATGGTACTTACGGATGACATAACCATAGGCAGTTCCGATCGTGCCATCTTCCAGCATCCACTCGTCCCAGATATGAACATTCTCTTCCTGAAGTTTTCTTACATCATTGGATTGCTGCTGATAAATCCAGAGTATCTCCTTCACAGCTGTTTTAAAGGCAACCTTTTTCGTGGTAAGGATGGGAAATTCCTTTTCAAGATCAAACTGCATGATCTGATGAGGAAGTTTATAGGTTGGAATGCCTGTGCGGTTTTGTGCATAATATCCATGGTCCAGAATATCTTCAACTATGCGAAGATACTGACGATCATAATCACTCATTTTGCGGTCCCTTTCGTATTCAACCAAAGTACAATATTATATCTATATTAGTATACAACGGAAGGGTTGAAAAATCAATGAAACGATTCTATAATAACAAGAAAACCGAAGGGAGAACAGGCATGAAATTAGGCGGTCAGCTATATACTTTAAGGGAATATACCAAAGACCTTGACGGCATAGAAAAGGTTTTTCAGTTTTGTCAGAGCGAAGGTTTTGAAACCATCCAGATCTCAGGTTTTGGACCTGTTGATCCACTTGAACTTGAAAAACTTGTAAAAAAATATGAGATGGATGTCTGCTGTACCCATTCTCCCTGGGAGAGAATGCAAAATGATCTTCCGGCTCTGATCGAAGAGCATAAACGAATGAACTGCCCTGTCATCGGACTTGGCGCTATGCCAATCGAGGCAAGATCAGATATTCATCAACTCTTTCTTTTTGTTAAAAAATCTCGTGAAATTGCTGAAAAAATCAAGAAGGCAGGCCTTCAGTTTGCCTATCATAATCATAACTTTGAATTTCAGCTGCTCGAAGGCCGTCTTTTGATGGATTATCTTCTTCAAAATACAGATCCGGAGACTTATCACTTTATTCCGGATACATATTGGCTGCAGATGGGTGGTCTTAATCCGGCAGACTTTATTCGTTATCATCTTCATGACCGTGTTGATGTTTGTCATTTCAAGGATTTTGCCGTCGTAGGGATGACTCCTGTATTTGCTGAAGTTGGAGAAGGAAACCTGAATCTTTTTGACTGTTTCAAGGCGTGTCAGGAAGTCGGTTGTTCATCGATCGTTATTGAACAGGATGAATGCCCAAGGGATCCGTTTGATTGCCTCCACTACAGCTATCGTAATCTGATTCAGCTTGCAATGGCCGCCGGTGACCGGTAAAATCTTCCATGGAGATAGAAAAAACCTGTGAAAGATGTAAATCTTTCGCAGGTTTTTCTTTTTTATGATTGAATCGAGTCCCTCGATAAGCCGAGTTCTGTCATGGGGGAATCATCTATCTTGGACTGCCGTTGCCGTCAGCCTCCAGCGACCTACCCGAAGACACGGCGGGCAACCGTATGGCCTTCTGTTTGGTCTTGCTCCGGATGGGGTTTACACTGCCCTTTCTGTCACCAGAAAGGCGGTGAGCTCTTACCTCGCCGTTTCACCCTTACCGCAGAGTTTGATCTGCGGCGGTTTCTTTTCTGCTGCACTTTCCTGAGAGTCACCTCTACTGGACGTTATCCAGCATCCTGCCCTGTGGAGCTCGGACTTTCCTCACTTTAATAAGCGCGATTCCCTGAGAAACTCGAGCCAATTCAATTTCATAACAGAAAAATCAAAGGATCTGCAGATAGATGGCTCTACCCTCAAGTCCAATGGTTTCTCCAGCAGCAGGAAGAAGGATCGTATCGCCTTTTCTGAAAGGCTTTCCGTCTACCTTCCCACTTCCTTCCAGAATCATAATGATCTGGAAATGATCCAGAGTAACAGCAATTTCCTGAATTCCACGAAGATTGCGCCGATAAACCTGGAAGAAAGGACAAACGACACCTTCCTGAATATCTGCATATTCTTCTCCGACACTGCTTGAAAGATTCGTTACCTGCAGTGCCTTCTCAATATGAAGAGGTCTTGGATTTCCATCCAGTCCCAACCTTCCGTAATCATATACACGATAGGTGGTATCAGAGCTTTGCTGAATCTCCGCCAGTACAATTCCGGAACCTATTGCGTGAAGCGTACCGGCAGGAATGAGAAAAGCATCTCCTCGTTTGACCGGAACATAATTCACTTTATCCTCAATGGTTCCGTCCTTGATTGCTTTTTCAAAGTCTTCTTTGGACAGATCCTTTTTCAAACCGTAAATCAACTGAGCATCAGGTTCTGCATCCAGAATATACCACATTTCCGTTTTACCACGACCTGTAGGACCTTCGATGCGAAGAGCCTGCTCGTCATTGGGATGGACCTGAATCGAAAGATCATCACTGGCATCGATGAGTTTGACCATCAGCGGGAAATGTCCGCCGGTTTCTCTCGTAACCTGATAACCGAGTATTTCAGCAGGATACTTTGCGACTGCTTCACGAAGTGTCATACCCTGAAGAAAACCGTTTCGGATCTTACTTTGGCCGTTCTCGTGAGCGGAAACCTCCCAGGATTCACCCGTATGTGCCGAAGGGATCCTCTTACTAAAGAGACTCATGATTCGGGTACCTCCCCAAACCGTCTCTTTAAACTCAGGATCCATAAACATGGGTTCCCATTGTTTCATCTGGCACCTCCTAAAAATCAGTAAGCAATAATCGACTGAACGTTATAATCTTTCAGGATTTCCCGTCCATTTAAATCTTTCAGCTCAATCAGGAAATTCATGGAGACTACTTCTGCTCCAATTTCTTCAACAAGCTCGCAGATCGCTTTGGACGTACCGCCGGTAGCGATCAGATCATCAACGACAACCACTTTGTCGCCTTTCTTCAGTGCGTCAGCATGAATCTCCAGTACATTAGAGCCATATTCAAGGTCATACTCTTTTCTGATGACGGCACAGGGAAGTTTACCCGGCTTACGTACAGGAATAAAACCTTTGTTCATTGCATATGCCACCGGAACGCCGAAAATAAAACCACGGGATTCAGGGCCAAGCACATAGTCGAATTCAAGATCCTTCAGCTGATCACAGATCTGATCAACAGCATCCTTCAGTGCAGCTGGATCTTTTAACAGTGTCGTAATATCACGAAACAGAACTCCCTCCTGCGGGAAATCAGGAATTTCTCTGATAACTTTAGAAAGGTCCATGAATATATCCTCCGTATAAAATGATACTTACCGTATCTATTATACCAGATGCGGCTTGATTTGGCTATACCTAATATGTTTCACCTGGATTTTCACACGAGGTGAACCATAATAGCGATCGATCGATGCTTCATAAACGATATCAACCGGAATCGGGGTGGTAAAGTAAATTCCGTTCTCCATCTCCTCCATTGCTGCATCCGGATCTTCACTTTGTCTCAGCAGATCTTCGATCATCGCTCTATCAAAGCAGACAGCATCAAGTACTCCTCCTTCGTCATGCAGAAGAAGATTGATGACATTTCCTTTCGTACCGCGGATTCTGGTCCGAAGAAGGGTCAGTCCTCTGGATGCCAGCTGAGGTTTCGGATTTTTCACACCAAAGGGAGAAAGCAGCTCCATGCGATCAATGAAAGGCAGACTGACAGCCGAAGGAGACAATTGTGCATCAATCCATACGGTTGGAATGAGATCTTCCTGTTTCAGACTGCAATGAGCATTCAGGGCTTTACGAAGGCTTTCTACTGTTTCCTCTTCTTTTCCGGGTACAGCTGCAAGCGAGAAGCCGGCAGCCATAGCATGACCGCCCATCTTGGAAAAGTGATTCCTGACTTTGGAAAGTTCGTCGACCATCATATAGGATTCGATCGAACGAGCGGAACCTTTCAGTCCTTCTTCACCTTTTGTCACCACAAGTACTGGCCGATAAATCTGTTCCTTGATCTTCCCTGCAACAAGACCGGCAATACTTTCATGAAGATCCGGAAGATAAATCACTTTGACAAGATCTTCCATACCAGCCTTTTCAAGCTGATGAAGGCCTTCTTCCACACCTTTTTCCGTCATATCCTGACGCAGACGATTGGCGTTCATCAGTTCCCTTGCGATCTGAAAGCACTTTCCTTCATCACTGGAAAGAAGAATATGAACATATTTATTCTGGGATCCCAGACGTCCGCCCGCATTGAGCATCGGACCAATCCTAAATCCGATCGTTACAGGATCCAGGAAGCCAACCTCAGCAACACTCATCAAACAGCGAATACCGACGGATGGCCTTTCATTCAAAGTGCGAAGTCCCTGAAAAACCAAGCGGCGATTTTGCTCAGTCAATGGCATCACGTCACAGATAGTCCCGAACGCAGCATAACCATAGAGGAGTTTCATCCATTCCGGATCGGTATGATTTCCTGTCAATCTGTAATAGGTCAGACGAATAAGCTGCAAAGCAACAAAAGCCCCGCAGATCTCTTTTTGTGGTGATAGATCACCTTCCCGATGAGGATCAATTACGTAATCCGCACCCGGCAGGTCTTCTGTTCCATCCAAAGCTTTCGGAATCTCATGATGATCGGTCACAATCACACAGATACCCTTTTTCTTCAGATATTCTATAGGTGCTTTGGCAGAGATACCATTATCGCAGGTAATAACATGCGTAACAGATTGCTCGGCGATCTCCTCCGCGATCGATTGGCTGATACCATATCCTTCACTCATCCTTTCCGGAATGCGAAAGCTGATCGAAGCTGCAGGAAATAAATGGGAAAGACCCAGAAACAGAATCGCTGTCGAAGTCACTCCGTCGACATCATAATCACCAACGATGCAGACAGAACTTCCCGCAGAAAGATCATGAATGATTCGATCGGATGCACCTTCAGCATCTTTCAGGAAACAGGGATCGAAAAGCGGACCGGTGCGGTCCAGGAACTCTTCTATGCTGGAACCATTTAATCTGCCTGCAATTATTCTGGCCAGAGTCGGATCCAATCCGTATTTTTCTACGATTGGAGCAGCTCTCCCCCCTCGGATCATCCACTTTTCCATTTTAAGACTTGTGAATCTTCTGCTCAAGCAGATACCAGACAGGACTTGCAATAAACAAAGATGAATAGGTACCGGCTATCATACCGACAAGAAGCGGCAGAGCAAACCAACGGAGTGACTGTACGCCCAGAACAAAGAGAAGCAGGATCATGACAACTGTCGTAAAGGAAGTGCCAAGGGATCTTCCCAATGTTTGGAAAATACTGTCATCACAAAGCCGATCCAGTTCAAAAGGTTTGTATACAGGACGATTCTCACGGATACGATCAAAAACAACAATCGTATTGTTGATGGAATAACCTACGATGGTAAGAAGTGCAACAATAAAGGTATTATTGACGGGGATCTGAAGAAGTGTATACATCGCAAGAACGATCAGACAGTCATGAATCAGCGGTATCAGAGCTCCGAGTCCGAAGCAGATATCGCGGAAACGAACCGTGATATAGATCAGCATCAAAACGCCTGCGATCAAAGTAGAAATCAGAGCCGCTCTCTTCATTTCCGAACTGATGATCGGGCTGATGGAAGACTGCTCCAGGAGATCTTTCTTCTCAGTCAGATCCAGTCCATACTTTTCAGCGATCGTCTGATACATCTGTGTAATTTGTTCCGGTGTAATCTCTTTGACTTTGATTTGAATCTGTGTATCACCCATCGCTCCGGATACTGCCTGAATCTGAGGATTGGAATCCCCGGAGATTTCTTTCACGATATCAGACAGCTCAGATGGGTCATTCAGTTTCTGATGCATATCGATCTGAATGATCGTACCGCCAGCAAATTCAATATCGAAGTTCAGGCCGCGAAAGATCAGAGAGATCAGTCCCGCAGCAATGATGACCAGAGAAATCAGAAACCAGATTTTGCGATTTTCAATAATTTTCATTGCTCAGGCCTCCTTCCTTTTCGTATTCCACGGAAGTCGGATCACAGCGTAAAGACCCTTCTTGGGCGGGAAAATATCCATCAGGTTTACCAGAAGGAATCGGGTTACAAATAACGCCGATACCATGGACAGTAAAATACCAAGTCCCAACGTCTGAGCAAAGCCGCGGATGGTACCGCTGCCAAACAGATAAAGCACGATCGCAGCAATCAGTGTGGTGATGTTGCCGTCCAGAATCGCAGAAAGAGCTTTGCTGAAACCATTACGGATGGAAAGTCGAATCGTATGATTCTGTACGATCTCTTCTCTGATACGAGCGAAAATAATAACATTGGCGTCAACAGCCATACCGATGGAAAGGATAAAACCGGCAATTCCCGGAAGTGTCAGGGTCCATCCAAGCAGGTTGAAGATCAATAGTTCCAGCGAAACATAAAGGAACAAAGAGATGGAAGCAGCAAGGCCTGGCACTCTGTATACAACGAGCATAAAAAGAACAATGACGGCAAATCCAAGAATACCTGCAAGAATACTGGTCGTTAATGCATTCTGTCCGAGGGTTGCACCGACAGACTGATGTTCGATGTCCTGAAGTTGTACCGGAAGTGCACCACCGATGATATCGGATGCCAGTTCCTGTGCTTCTTCATCGCTGCTCATACCAGATATTACGGCTGTTCCATCGGTAATGACAGCTTTAACAAGCGGTGCACTGCAGATCGTATCATCCAGCATGATCGCGATCTGTCTGTCCAGATATTTCTGCGTAGCTTCAGCAAACAGTCTCGTACCTTCCGCATCAAATTCAAGTTTAACATAGGGTTCAACACTGCCGGCTGCACTGAGTTTACCCTTCTGGAATGAAGCTGATTTGACATATTGACCTGTCAGCACAAGTTCTGCCTCGCCATTGGCGACCATATCCAGAATCTCCTGACCGTTGTGAAAATCAGCCGTACTGTTAAGACCTACAAACGCGAGCATAGCGGTTTTTCCGATCTCTTCGACCGCTTTGCTTGCATCTTCAACGCCTGGAATCTCAACGCGAATTCTGTTGTTTCCGTCGATATAGGCACTGGCCTCTGTATAACCTTTCGTATCCAGACGACGCTGGATGACAGAAAGAGATCCTTTCATTTCTTCTTCTGACGGAATCACATTGTCCGCTGCCTGATAGGTAATACTGACGCCTCCTGCCAGATCAAGGCCAAGATGAATGTTTCTGGCACTCCTGGCAGTCAGACCGGGAAATTCTCCGAAAGTGATCCAGCCGATCAATCCGATCAGAATCAAACTTATCAGGAGAAAAAGAATTGGTTTCAGTTTTTTCATGCAACTGTTCCTTTCTATTTACAACATAACTAAATTATTTTACTCCGTCTGATGCCTTCTGTCAACATTCGTATTGGACTTTCAGTCTCATTTCTGATATCATATCAAGGTAAGTCTTTTTAATACTTATCAGGAGTCAAGAACGAAAATGATCGTATCTGTTTCTCATATACAGAAAGCATTTGATACCAAAGAGGTTCTTCAGGATGTATCCTTTCATCTTGAAGCTAAAGAAAAAGCCTCTCTTATAGGCATTAACGGCGCCGGAAAAACAACGTTGTTTCAGATTCTGCTTGGACGGCTTTCTCCCGATGATGGTGAGGTATATCTTCAGAAAAACCTGAATATCGGTTACCTCCCCCAGATAGCAGAATATGAATCGACCAACCGCATAGAGGAAGAACTTCTAACAGTCTTTGATCATCTACGTCAGATGGAAAAAGAGATGCGCCGTCTGGAAGAACAAATGGAGACAGATGCCTCTACTCTGCTCATGGAACGTTATGCAGATCTGAGACACCGCTTTGAAGATCAGGACGGATATCAGTACAGAAGTCGTGTGCGCGGCGTCCTGGCTGGTTTGGGCTTTGAAGAATCAGAGTATACTCTTCCAATACAACATTTATCCGGCGGTCAGAAAACTCGTGTCATGCTGGGCAAACTTCTTTTGTTGAAACCCGACCTTTTGCTGCTCGATGAACCTACCAATCATCTTGACATCGAATCTCTTACCTGGCTTGAGGGATACCTCGCCTCGTTTGAAGGTGCTTGTCTGATCATCTCCCATGATCGTTATTTTCTGGATCGTCTGTGTACCAAAACGATCGAAATCGAACGAGGAAGAGGCACTGTCTATAACGGCAACTATACTTACTATATTCAGGAAAAACAATTCCGTCAGAAAATTGCCATTCGGGAATTTGAAGCACAGCAAAAGGAGATCGCCAGGCAGGAAGGAATTATCCGGGAACTTCGGGGACGCGGACAGGAAAAATTTATAAAGCGTGCCCAGAGCCGCGAGAAGATCCTGGATAAAATGGAAATCATTGATAAACCTCAGGCACTCAATGCTTCTATGCGTCTGCATTTTAATCCTTCAATCGAGAGTGGTGACCTTGTTCTGAAGGGAGAAGCTGTTGCCAAGACCTTTGATGAGCGGTCACTTTTCCACTCCTTGAATTTTGAAATTCATAAAGGTGAACGTGTGGCGCTTATTGGTGCAAATGGGATTGGAAAAACGACTCTCTTCAAAATGATTCTTGGCAAAGAGTCACTTACCTATGGTGCACTGCGTTTAGGCGTCGGTGTTTTTCCCGGTTATTATGATCAGACACAGGAAAACCTTTCTCCTGACAAGTCGATACTCGATGAAATTTATGATGCTTATCCCAACTTAACAGTTCCACAGATTCGCAATATTCTGGGCTGCTTCCTGTTTCGCGGCGATGATGTGTTCAACCAGATCCGGAATCTCTCCGGCGGTGAAAAAGCACGTGTTTCTCTTTGTAAAATCATGCTCAGCAACTGTAATTTTCTTCTGCTCGATGAACCAACTAACCATCTCGATATTGCTTCTCGTGAAGTATTGGAAGAAAATCTGAAAGCCTATAAAGGTACGATCCTTTTCATCTCCCATGACCGATATTTCATTAATCAGGTGGCAACACGGACACTGGAACTGATGCCGGATGAGATGATATCCTATTTGGGCGATTATGATTTCTACCAGGAGCATAAAAGGCAGGAAAGAAAAGAAAGTGAACTGACAGAAGTTACTGATTCTAAAATCTCTTTTCAGCAAAAAAAACAGGCAGCCAGTGATCTGCGGAAGCTAAAGACCAGAGCACAGCGGCTGGAAAATGATATTGAAGACTGTGAGAAGCAGATTGAAGATATTAAAGCCAAAATGCTGCTGCCCGAAAACTATTCCTCCAGTTCCAAATTCCGTCAACTGGAACAAAAACAGGCGAGTCTCGAACAGCAGATCGAAGAAGATATGCTTCTATGGGACGAATTGCAGCAAATGATTAAAGAGGCAGAATGATGATCTGCCTCTTTCCTTTTAGATTTCCTTGTTTTCGATCATTGACTGAAGATCAGACAGATCATGAAGGATCACATGACTTAATCTCCTCATCTCATCCGTTGGTTCTACCAGATCCGGGATCATCACTGGAATCAAACCTGCTGCATGTGCCGATCGTATCCCATTGGGTGAATCCTCCACGGCGATACAATCCTCAGGATTCATTTCCAAAGCATCACAAGCTTTCAGATATATATCCGGCTTTGGTTTGGAATGGAGAATCTGGTCTCCTCCGATGATTCGTTCAAAATAATCAGAAAGGCCCGTCTTTTGCAGATGATCCCGAATGACACCTGTACGTGTCGAACTGCAGATCCCAACAGGGATCTTTTTTTGTTTCAGAGCTTCCAGAATTTCCCGTACCCCCTTTTTTATCGGCAAACCTTCTTCCTGAAGCATACGTTTCATAACAGCAGCACATTCCTTTGTAAATGTCTCTGCATCGAAATCCTGTCCATAAGCGTCCTTAACGATCTGCAGACCGTCTGTATGATTAACACCGATTACTTTCGGATAGATGATTTCAATTCCATCCAATCCCCATCTTTTTCCGACTTCTATCCAACTATTTCTCGAGATGCGCTCTGTATCAAACAGGACACCGTCCATATCAAAAACGACTGCTTTTGCTGTCATATTACCCTCGCTAATTTAATTCCAAGGAACATTTATACGGCCTGTGATCGGAAACGGTAAATGAAAGAATTTCAGCATCCTTTACCAGAATATCTGAAGTGACAAAGATATAGTCGATCTTTCGATCAGGCTTATCAGACGGAAAACTAAGATTTTGTTCTTGTCTCAGGTACTTTCCGGTATCCTTCAAAAGGTCGGACAAGGATGAAATGATCGATGCATCCGGTGTCAGATTCAGGTCGCCCATCAGGATAAAACGATGAGGCCGAACCAGGGTCCGGACTGTTTTTAGTGCCATTTCCTGTTCGTCAGGATTGAGCCCGAAATGAGTGACAGCTACAGTTAACGGTCCTGACTGCGTTTCCACATCCAAAACTAAAATGCAGCGGCTTTCATAATGTTTATATGGGTAAACTGGTTTCGGATCAGGAATCGGAATACAGTCAGCCTTTATGATAGGGAATCTTGTCAGAACAGAGTTGCCATAGATTCCCCAGCCGGGAACCTGGACAGCCGGCGCAAAAAACCAGTTCCATCCCATAGCTTCTGCGATGACCTCCACTTGCGCTTTTTCTCCAAATCGGCTGTCAGGACCATAGCTTTCATTTATACCGATAATATCAGCGTCGAGGCTCCGGATTGCAGAGAGAAAAGCCGGATAGTCTACTTCATCCAGTTTTCCTGTACTGAAATGTCTTACATTGTAGGTTGCGATCTTAATCACACTCATTTTGTTGTTTCTTCTCTTTCCGATGCAATATGATTCATGTACTGATGTTTCTTTGTTCATTCGTCAGCTGATGATCGTCAGTTGATCCGGTTCTACGTGACATTTCAGAAATAACACTTCTACCCCTGCTTTCCTGGCTTCAGCAAGTGCCGCTGCGAACTGTGGATGCGTTTTCGTATTAGCTCTTACTTCTGTCACATTATCCATCTGGATCACAAAAGCAAGTACCGCATGATAGCCAGTATTCTTCGCTTTGATCAGTTCCTGAATATGTCTGACGCCTCGCTCAGTTGGAGCGTCCGGGAAATAACCAATTCCGTCTATTTCCAGTGTACACCCCTTCACTTCCATCAGGAATTTCTCATTTTGTCGTTCCATATAAAAATCGATTCTTGAATCACCATAGACATATTCTGGAATTACTTTATCAAAGTCTTGCCGGCTCAGCATTTCTTTCACTGCTTTGTTCGGCGCCTGACTGTCTATGTTGAATAAAATACCATTTTTCTTTCGAACAGCAACGAGATCATACTTTGTTTTGCGTCCCATGGTTCCAGGTGCATTCAGCCATACTTCACATCCGGGAATCAGCAGTTCCTTTAATCGGCCGGTATTCTTGATATGCACCGTTTCTTTGCTTCCATCCATTTCTACTTCAGCAACAAAACGATTCAATCGTCTCAGAAACAAAGCTTTTATAATGTTGTTATATACCATTTTTGTAAGAGCCTATTATATCATCTAATTGAAACAATGTCGATATCCTTAACCCAATGCAACGTCCAGTGCCATCATCAGGCTGAATCCTACAGCAAAGAAAACAACACCGATATTGGAGTGTTCTCCGGCAGACATCTCCGGAATCAGTTCTTCCACAACCACGTACAACATAGCCCCAGCAGCAAATGATAATAAATATGGCATTGCGGGAACTACCAGACTGGCAATCAATACTGTCAATCCTCCAAATACAGGCTCCACCGCACCTGACAGAACACCCAGCCAAAATGATTTCGGCTTACTCTTCCCTTCTGCAAAAAGCGGCATCGAGATGATCGCACCTTCCGGAAAATTCTGGATAGCGATACCAAGTGCAAGTGCCAGTGCTCCCCCGGCTGTGATATTTCCGGAGCCGGAGACCAATCCTGCATAGACTACGCCGACAGCCATACCTTCCGGGATGTTATGGAGCGTCACCGCAAGAACCATCATAATGGTACGATTTAGTCTGCTTTTAGGACCTTCGATTTGATCTGCCTGATCGATACTTCTATGCAGATGCGGAATGACATGATCCAGAAGCAAAAGAAATAGGATTCCCATCCAGAAGCCAATAAAAGCGGGCAGAAAAGCCCATCGACCTTTATCAGCTGATTGCTCAATAGCTGGAACGATCAGGCTCCAGATCGATGCTGCTACCATTACGCCTGCAGCAAATCCGGTCAATGCACGCTGTACACCAGCCCTAAGATCCTTCTTCAAAAAGAAAACACAGGCGGCACCGGCTGCTGTCCCAATAAAAGGAATCAAAAGTCCCCAAATAACCGTTTTCATATTTCTTTATCATCTTTCCTAATTAATTCAGTTACTGCTCAAATAAACTCATCTGTGGATATTTGTCCGGCAATTCATTCATATATCGAAAACAATCCTCCGGGTTTGAAAGAATATTGTTTTCCTTACAGATCCGGTGGAAGATTTCCTGAAGTTCTCTGGCTCTGGGGCTTGAAAGCTCATAGGCATTTCCATATTTTTGAACATATCGCTCCTTCATTCCCGGGAAATGCTTATCAAGCGCTGCATAATAATATTCGCGATCCCCTTCTCTGAGCGTAAGTCCCATACCGAAATCGATGACTCCTTTAACGCCAACCCGAATACATTCTGTCAGAATAGAAGTAATGTTTTCTTTTGTATCATTGATGAATGGAAGGATCGGCGTCATCCAGACAATAGTAGGAATTCCTCTTTTCTGCATTTCTTCCAGTACTTCAATTCTTCGTTTGGTATCAGCTACATTTGGCTCCAAAATGCGGCACAAGTCATCATCATAAGTTGTAAGTGTTATCTGCACCACACATTTTGCAGCCCGATTGATCTCATCCAGAAGATCAATATCCCGAAGTATTCGGTCTGACTTGGTCTGTATTGCAACACCAAAACCGTATTTCAGAATGATCTCTAAACATCTTCTTGTCAGCTGAAGTTCTTCTTCACAGTGCATATATGGATCTGACATGGAACCGGTTCCAATCATACACTTGTTTCGCTTTGATTTTAATGCTTTTTCCAACAGCTCCGGGGCATTCTGTTTTACTTCTATATCTTCAAATGGATGAGTGAATTGATAACATCGGCTACGGCTATCACAGTATATACAACCATGGCTGCATCCCCGATAAATGTTCATTCCATAGTGACCGTTATGACCGGTCAGTATCCCTTTAGCATCTACAAAATGCATCTATCTTTTCTTCTCCTATTCTATCTGGAGGCTCTTTTCTGCCACGAGCTTTGCCCAGCCATTTACATCCACTTCAAACAGGATTTCAAAGCCATTTTTCTTCCAAAAATGTGTGGATTGCGGATTGCCTTTGTCGATAGCAAGGCGGATGGCAGTTTTTCCAATGGATCGTAAGTATTCAATGACCTCGTGTATGATAGAGCTCCCTATATGTTTTCCCTGATAATTCGCATTCATCATGAAGAAACCGATGTATACGATTCCACTGGCAGGATATCCATCTACAAGATCTATAATTGCAGTTAGTTCATCTTTCTCGAAGAATCCGCAGTAATACTTGTCCGAAAGTTCAATGCTCGGAGGTGTCATTTTCATGTCATCAAGAATCTGTTCTTTTGTAGGTCTGGCTTCTGTATACTCATAGAATAATGGATTCTTTTGACATAAATCGAAGATTTTATCCATATCACTATCTGATAGAATCCTGACTGTATAATATTTGCTTATCTTAGATATCTCTATCATAGGTACGTTACCATCATTTCATATCAAGCTTATTGATTCACAGTAACTAATTCATTTTAGTTTAGCACGTTCTTATGAACTTTTCTACCAAAACGAATAAAAAAAGCCCCGGAGGGCGAAAAGCAGGAAATTCAGCTTCCGATCAGGCATGCAAATCCAGCCATAAGTGCTGCAATGAAGGGGAAGAGAATAATCCTTGTTAACTGTTCTTTTCTGTTAAAGCCAAACTGATGGTAACCTTCGCATCCTTCCGTTTCCGGGTAGAAATGTTGAAAGAAATGTGATTTTGTCAGAAGCAGCCAGTCCAGACAGACAATATCAAAAGCCTTCCAAAGATATAGCATTATGATGAAACGAAGGAAATGCTTCCAGAAGGAAAAACCCTGTTTAATCCCATCATATCCACCATAGAAAAAAGCACCAATCATGGCAAAGATACTGATAATCGCAAGCTTCCATCCAAGCATATGAGCACCTTTAAATCTTTCAGGATGATCAGTTGCAGCAGCCTGGATATCCTTTGGCGCAGTCGTAAAAAGTTTTCTGTTCTGAATCAAACCAACTGCAGCATAAATAAGCAGACACAGTGCGAGAATCAGGATCAAAGAAAGCTGAAATGTTAGCAGCATATCCGTCTCCCTTTTTGATGAATCGTCATTTCGGGTTTTTCATTTTGAAGGTAGATTATCTCCATCCGAATAATCCTCTTTTATTAACTAGAACTGATTCTGCACTAATAAAGGTATATCCTGTTGCGTTGATAGCATTCTTCAATCTATCAATATCTACAGTTTCTTCTGTCAGGAAAGAAGCTTCCTTTTTGTTTTTTGATGCAGTAACCTTCTTCGCTTCCGGTATAGCTTTGCGGATCGCTTCGCAGATATGAGTCTCGCACATACTGCACATCATGCCGTCTATTTTCATTGTTGTTTTAATCATCGGTTCATTCTCACTTTCTCAAATTTCTGAATATTGCAACGAAAGTTAGCGTATGCTAACCACGAACCATTATAATAATAAGCAAACTAAAAAGCAAGAGAAATATTTCACAGATCGAATTGTTGGAGGCATTCTTTTGCGATATTCTCCAGCGCACCTCTTTCTTCGATTAGGATTTGGCAGATGGTAGTAATGCCTTCCGGTGTTGTCCCGGGCAGAACATCACAGCTAAACGTACGATAACTGTAAGCGTCACACTCACTTGGTTTAAATCTGTATCCGGTTAGCCGGCAAAATGCAAATACTGCTACATCGTGATCGGAACTGTACAGTGCTTTACTTAATGTTTCCCGATCCTCTACCCGTTCAACCTGTTCACTGAGTACTGCATATTCCCAAAAACTCGTATCTTCTGGATCATCAATATTGATACAGGGGTCCGGCAATTCGATCATTCCGTATTTTTCCGCTGCATAATTCATCATGGAAAACCGGCATGGTTCAGAAGCGTGCAAAATCAGATAATCAATCAGTCTTTTGTCTTTCACTCCATCGAGATGCATAATATCCCTGCGGGAAATGACGCCGTTTTTGATTCTGTGCCAGTTATCGTCTTTGAAGACATTTACACCCATGATCAATTCCTACCTCAGCCACTGAATAAATGCAGTCTTATCTATGCTGTTATAACCTGCCTTCTCATAGAAACGCAGCGTCTTCTGATTTTTGGATCCGGTAAGAAGCATTATCTTGTAACAATTTTCCTGTTCAGCAATCTTTTTTGCATAAGTCAGGCATTCTCCGGCATAACCCTTACCTCTGTAATCCTCATGCGTCACTACGTTTTCAACAAAAGCATATGGTCTGACATTTCTTGTCATATTCGGAATGATTACGCATACACAGGATGAAACTATCTGACCATCGATTTCGTTTACAATCAGATGATGATTCGGATCTTCTACAATCTGATTCCATGTTTTCTCCAGATGAGCATTATGTTCCGGTATGCTATCTTCATGTAAATACATATAGAGATTAAGCAGTGCATCCAAGTCTTCTTTTCTTGCTTCTCGTATCATTTTATACTTCTCTCAAGAACTGGATTTGTTCATAACCTTCATCTGTTTTTCAGACAGTCCATGGATATGACCGTGTATATTCTAACAAAATATGAGAGAATTTTGAAGATGTTATCGAGTACTTTTTCGGTCACCATTTACTTCCGACAGCAGAAACATCCGATCCCTTCCACAATCGTGACTACCGCTTCCCGGTAGAGGCCGGCAAGCCGCGCTCGCAGGCTTTGCTCCGTCTCATAAGGCGGGGTAAAAAAGCCCTTTGGCTGATACAGATGTTTGATAAACCAGTCGGTCCGCTTGTGACCGCCCTGCACATAGAAGCATCCACAGAAAATCCCGCCCATCTAAAGCACTTGGTACGTTTCCCGGTAGGCAGCTTCTTTATCAGGGAAGGGATGAAAGCCATTGAGGGACAGTACGATATCGAAAGTTTTATCTTCGAAGGGCAATGCACCGACATCTCCCTGCAGAAATGTGATATTCCTGATTCCTGCTGATTTTGCCTTTTCCTTTGCTGATGCCATCATATTCTCAGAATAATCCAGACACGTGATGTCTGCATTCGGAAGATCCCGGTAAACCGGCATAGTCAGTACACCTGTTCCTACCCGGACTTCCAGCAGTTTTCCGGAGAAATCCATTGGAATTCCGAACAGTGCCTTCAATCTGATATTTCCTTCCTTTCGCAGGGGGATAGAACCAGCACTGTTTACTCTTGCGGCAGAAGCGGCGTAAGGCAGTCCATACTAAGAAGAATGGTGGACCCGTTATGCAGTAAGGCTGATGAAGCAGGCGTCAACAAGCCTAAAGCACCGAGAATTATCAAAGTTCCATTGAAGCTCATAACAAAGCGGTAATTGCGATCGATTCGCCCCATCAGCTTTTGAGACAGTTTTCGAAGCAGCACCAATTCTCTTAAGTCCTCTGCAGCGATGGTTATATCTGCAATTTCTCGGGCAACACCGGCGCCGCTTCCTATGGCTATTCCTACGTCTGCCAGGGAAAGAGCCGGCGTATCATTAATACCATCACCAATCATAATGATGCGCCTCCCCTGCTCCTGCATGGTGCGGATAAATGCAGCTTTATCTTCAGGCAGCACTTCCGCACGGTAATCATCGATGCCCAATTCT